>NZ_JBFLUG010000250.1:0-5786 GCF_041008525.1 Parafrankia sp. FMc2
CGGTTCGATCAGTTCCCACTCGCCGTCGGTCAGGTCGCCACGGGTCATACAACCGTGCTACCAGCTGGAGCACCCGAACACGAAAGACGACCATCCCGCCTGTGATCCGGACCCGGAACAGGCCCTAACCGGCCCGCACCTCACCGGGCTTCCCGACGCGGGCCTGTGTCACGGCCTCGCCGGCGTCTACCAGGCCGCGACCCGCGCCGCCTCCGACGCCATCACCCCCAGTGTCGGCGCCCACCTGCCCGCACTCGCCGCCGCCCTCACCGCGCGGACGAGCACCACCGACGGATCCACCGCGCTGCTCACCGGCACCACGGGCGTCCAGCTCGTGCCGTCCAGCTCGTGCTCGAGACCGCCCGCCGCGCCGCCCTGCCTCTGTCCGGATGGGACCCATGCCTGCTGCTGTGCTGACCACGCCGACCGCCGGGCGGGTCACCGACTCCGTCCGCGCTCTTCTAACCGGACATGACATCGCCGTCGCCGCGGCCGAGGCGGGCCACGATGGCACCAGGTGCACGTCCGTCCCGCCGGGGACCACCCCGCCGACCGCACTGCGGCGACCCTTGTCGGCCCCCACCTCGACGCACTCGTGGCAGGCGGCGCGGCGTCCGGCTGGTGGCATATGAACAAGCCGCCCGGCTGGCGGATACGCCTCCTCGACGCCGACACGGACGCGGTCCACCAGCTGCTCGACGACCTGACCGTCGCCGGGGCCGTCGCCGGGTGGAGACCGGCCATCTACGAGCCGGAAACGGCGGCGTTCGGCGGCGACGTCGGCATGGGTATCGCCCACGCACTCTTCTGCGCCGACTCCGCCGGAGTCCTCACCTTCCTCCGCCACGAGAACCCGCCACTGGGCCACCGCGAGCTGTCGGTCCTGTTGATCAGTTCCATGTGCGCCGCCGCCGGCCTCGACTGGTACGAACGCGGCGACGTCTTCACCCGCATCGCCGCAATGCGCCCCAACCCATCCCCATCCCCGGTGCGGACCACCCTCACCGCCCAGCTCCGCGCCCTGCTCGCCGCGCCTACCCAGAAGGGATCACCACTGTTCGCCCCCAACGGGCCGGCCGCGTTCGCCGCTCCCTGGCGTGACGCCTTCGAGACCGCAGGCGAGCGCCTCGCCGTGGCAGCTTCCGCCGGCACCCTGACCCGAGGCCTGCGCGCCGTCCTCGCCCACACAGTGATCTTCCGCTGGAACAGGCTCGGCCTGCCCGCCACCACGCAGGCTGTCCTCACCCACGCGGCGGCCCGCGTGTGCCTGCCCGAGGACTGACCATGGACGACGCTCCACCTGCGCAACGACGGGCCCGGCACCTCGGCTCGGTCGACGGGCGGCGTGCCCACTCCCCGGCTCTGTCCGATCGACGAAGATGACCGGCACCGTGACCAGACGAGGAGGCCAGGGCCTGCTGGTCTCGGGTGACGGCCTGGCGCAGGCCCCCACCGGGGAACCAGCAGGCCCTGGCCGGTTCAGGTGCCCGTGCCCGCGGGAGTCAGGACCCGACTGAAGACTCGGTGTAGTCGTCGCCGTCGAGCTTTCCGCCCGAGGGTATGGCTGCGCTCGGTGACCATTCGCTGACGCCACAGGGAACCTCCAGGCGTCGTTCGGCGTCGCTGACGACGTCGCCCAGCAAGCAATTTCTGCCGCCCCGCGAACCGGCCGGTGGTTATGCCACCGAGAACGAGCTATCCCGGCAGTAGAGTCGACCTTCAACCATGGGTTCGATCTACTTTGAGTGAGGGGGCTCATCGGGTGTGGGGTTCCGCGAGACAACTGGATAACTACTTGGGGGGTCGCCTCAAGCCTGCGCTGGACGATCTGGCGAGGATGGATCCGGATGCCCTACTCAATGAGAACATAGACGTCATCGTGGCTGCGCTGCTCGGCAAGTACATGCCGAACAAGATCATCGTCGACTGGGATGGTGCCACTCGGAGTTCCGTCATGGAGGTGACGACTCAAGTTCGAGACCAGTTCTACGGCGACAAGATCCACACGGTGCCGGCGAGTAAGATTGTTGTCTCGTTTCCGATCTCTGGCACAGCTGAGATGTTGGACTACCGAGCCTCGACTTTCAGCATGAGCGGGGAGTACGGAAAGGTCGCTGGCGGAGCCGTTGTCGTGGAAGTCGTCGACCGGACCCTCACTACGGCAGTGATCCAAGAACAGATCAAGCAGGTGAGAAAAAACATCGACCAGCGGGTCGACTGGGCCAACGCGGACCTTGCCAGATTCTATGCGACTGCCGACCAGGCCATCCGTAGCGCCCACGCGAGCCGCAAACAACGCGTCCTCAACGACCGCGCAGTTGAAGAATCTCTCGGCATCCCAGTGCGTACCTCGGCAGCGCCGCGCCCACCGGTTACCGCCCATCGCAAACAGGTGGCTCTTCAGGTGCGTAAGGAACAGTCGAAGTTCGTGCCGGAGCCAGTCCTCGCGGATGCGGTCTACCAAGACATACTGGAAGTCGTCCGGTCGTGGGCCAACACGCTGGAACGGTCACCGAGGACGGCCGGTAAACTCGACGAGGAGGAGCTGAGGGATCTTCTACTCGGCACACTCAACGGTTACTGGAAGGGTGCGGCTGGCGGCGAACTGTTCAACGGTGACGGAAAGACCGATATCCTGATTCGCGAGGGAGATCGCAACGCTTTCATCGCAGAATGCAAAATCTGGCGCGGCCCCAAAGGCGTAGCCGGCGCGCTGAATCAGCTTCTGAGCTATCTCGTGTGGCGTGACAGCAAGGCCGCCCTCGTCATGTTCATCAAGACCGCTGATCCAGCGGCCACGATCGATAAGCTTCATGTCGCCGTGCAAGCGCACGGAAGTTACGTCCTCACGAAGGATGCAGCGAACCCAGGCAGCCGCGTGGACTATATCGTCGCCGCCGACGATGAAGGGCGCTGCGTCTCGCTTGCTGTTCTACCTGTCATCATTCGCGCAGAGGAATCGTAACGCTGCCCTGCGATATCGTACTCGCCAACTGGGCCGACTATCCGAGCTCAAGTACCACACGCACCCATCGGATTTTTGGATCTTCTTCGCGTGACGGTAAAATCGGCGGTATTTGCGCGATCCTGGCGACCATCCTGTCATCAGGGAATCGTGTCAACACGTCGGAATACAGACGGAACATCTAGTAACATCTAGCCGTGGCTAGAACACTCGATCCCCCGGATTTCGAGCTCAGCATCGAACTCAACCCTGACGCTCCGGCCGAGCTGCAGGGCATCGGAACTTCATATTGGGAGTTGGATGGCCTCGATCCCGAAACCGGTGACCCGGTGTGGACTCACCGAACACGGGATCTTGATTTCAAAGTATGGTCTGGCACGGCCCACTACGCAGCTGCTGCGGCTGTCACAGCAACAGTCCTGGAGTACTTCTGCACATCGTGTGGCGGCGAGTTGACCCTGACCTCACGTCAGGCGCTCACTCATGTGAGACAGGGAAAAAATATCGATTGCCGATCTTGCAGTGCGGCCGTAGAAGACCAAGCGGCGAAGGTCCTGAGCCCGAAGGCATCTAAGGAACGTGCTCGTCGACTATCCGAGCAGGAATCGGTGCGACTGGCCGAAGAGGAAAAGCGCAAGCTTGAACTGGGCCGACGCGAGGCAATCGTCGAACGCTACCCGGTTGAGAACAGTAGCAGTGAGCACCTGATCGACCAGGCGTCGATTTTGGCGAAGGTGGGTGCGCTCGCAGTACTGCATGCCGTCGGAGACAGCGGCGGACTGATCTATCCAATAGACTTTAACGATGATTCCATAGGTCCTGATCAATCCATCAGTAGCGAGCTTTTTATGGCGGCGTGGAACGCGAATCTCCTCCAAATTCATCCGACCTCGCCGTCGGGCGCCTTCGTCTGGGAGGAGGATGTTAAGCTCGGCGGCGGCGTTTACATCCATAAGGCACGGTTTTTTCTCCCGGAACGGGCACTCTCGAACAGCGCATCGAGGAGTTCGCCGCCTCTCTTCGTGCCTGGCTCGACCTGGCCGGTATGTGGTCGACGGAACGCGCTGAACTGGCCGAGCTGGCTCGGCGTATCATCGCGGCGGAAGCCGGCCGTTACTTCGTTTATTTGCTCCGCGAACACAGGCTGCCGGATCTGACGGAAAAGCACGAAGAGGCTCTCCGGACAACGACGATGCGCGGCGCATCGCTGTTCCCGATCGGCCATCTGTATCGGATGGCGTGGTCATCTGCGCGCGACGCATCCAGCGCCTACCAGCGCAACGCTGGGATGCCAAAAGAAAATGCAATCACTCACGGACTGAAGCAGTTTGAACGCTGGGTTCAGCGGGCCTCCGAGGACCCTGCTGTACTTGGGAAAACTTTCAGTGAAGATAGAAATAAGGTACCACTCTCGGCGGCCACTGGAGTCATCTTTCGTGCGATCATGGGTCTCGACCCGATGAGCGCCGGCCCTGTCGAGATCGCTAAAGTACTGAAAGAGTCTCCGGACGATGAACTTCGCCTGGCTTGCGACAACGGCATTCCGGAGCGCCACGAGCTCATGGAGTGGATCCGGACATCGACCGAGGCATGGGAAAGCGGAAAATTTCGGCGGATACTAGCCGTCCTCGAGGACTGGGAGCCAGGCCTCTGCGCGCCATCCTGTGCCCACGAACGAGTCGGCCAAATCGCCCGCGAGAGCGGCCGTTTTTATGACCGCGCTGTCTCTCGCGTCGCCGAAAGAGACGCGGCCATCCTCACCGCGGAAGCAACGGCGATCGCAAACGCTTGGCAGGACGGGGTGCGGGCGGGCGATGCTTTGCTTGCGGAGGTTGTCCGGCGTCTTCAATCTGGCGCATCGAGTGAATCCTGATTGACGGGAGCCGTACCTTCGTTCTGGTGGGAGCGTTTTCCCCCAGCCGAGGGGGCTGAGGGGGATTCGCCGCGTGTACCTGAGCCACGCGCCGCTGACGGCCTGTTGCTCGTGCTGGGATGGGCATGCACACCATGTCCGGGCAGTAGAGCGCGTCCTCGCGAGTGGTCCGTGCTGCTCACAGCCCCAGGCGGGTGGCGGCGTTGTCGTCCCAGAGGGTGCCGTCCGCGCGGTAACGGTCCATGGTGGTGCGGGATTTCCAGCGGCCCTGGCGCATGACGGCGGGTTCGGGGACGCCGTGGGCGTAGGCCTCGGTGGCGAAGCCGCGGCGGGTGGAGTGGCCGGCGAAGCGGCCGGTGAGGCCGGCGGCGGTGGCGCGGCGGGCGAGGATGTCGGCGACGGCGCGGTCGGACAGGCGGCGGTCGGCGAGGTGGCCATGGCGGTTGATGCCGCGGAACGCCGGGCCGTCGGTGAGGCCGGCGGCGCCGGTCCAGGCGCGCCAGGCGCGGACGGGGCAGGTCGGCAGGTGGGAGCCGTAGGGCAGGCCGAGCAGGGCGCCGGCGCCGTCCTGGTCGGTTTTGGAGCGGCGGATGTGCAGGCGCAGGCCGTGGTCGTCTTCGGGGAGGTCGGTGACGTCGAGGGCGACGAGTTCGCTGCGGCGCAAGGCGCCGGCGAAGGCGATGAGCAGCAGGGCGCGGTCGCGCAGGTCTGCCAGCCGCGGCGCCGCCGGCCCGCCGAGGTCCATCGCGTCGATCATGGCGCGGATGTCGCGGGTGCGCGCGGGGGTGACCTGGGCGGGGGCGACGGTGTAGGTGCGGCGGATGCCGTTCCAGACCGCGACGACCTCGGGGGCACGGGTGGGTGGTGGGTCGATGCCGGCGGCGAGGTGGGCGACGGACAGGGCAGCGAGGCGGCGGCCGAGGGTGGAGACCGCGAGGGCGCCGGGGG
>NZ_JBFLUG010000251.1:0-5617 GCF_041008525.1 Parafrankia sp. FMc2
TCGCGCCCAGGTCCTCGACGCCGCCTACGCGGCCCACCCCGAGCGGTTCCACCGCCGACCGGCCCCGCCCGCGCTGCCTACCAGGGCGTGGATCAACCAGCCCCCAGCGATCATCGAGACCGAGGAGACGCTACCCACGAACCAAGCCGCCTGATGTCTCACCAGGATTGACAGGCTCCGGTTCGCGACATTGTGGGTCGGTCAGCAGTGTGAGTCAGGTTCATGCCTGCAGGTACAGCAGAACGGCGACTACTCGGCGGTGTCGGGTGTCCGAAGGCGGTAGATCGAGCTTGACGAAGATGTGAGCGATGTGCTTTTCCACCGCCCGTTCGGTGACGGTGAGCGCATCCCCTATCGCGGCGTTGCTGTGCCCCTCGGCCATGAGCGCCAGGACGTCCCGCTCTCGGGGGCTCAGGGACGCGAGCGTCTTCCGCTGCCGGCTGGCCCGCAGCAGTTGCGCGACGACCTCGGGATCCAACGCCGTCCCGCCCGCGGCGATCCGCGTCAACGCGTCTACGAAGGCGTCGATGTCTGTGACCCGGTCCTTGAGCAGGTAGCCGACCCCTTCCGGCTTGCCGGTGAGCAGGGTCGTGGCAAAGCTCGTTTCAATGTACTGAGAGAAGAGCAGCATTCCCAGGGTCGGGTACTCGTGCCGGAGCGCGATCGCCGCTCGTACTCCCTCGTCGGTGTGCGTCGGCGGCATCCGTATGTCGATCACAGCGACGTCTGGCCGGTGCTCGGCCACCGCTGAGGCCAATGCATCCCCGTCGCCGACAGCCGCCACGACGTGGTGACCCCGCATGGCAAGCAGTTGCGTCAGCCCGTGACGCAGAATCGCCGAGTCCTCCGCTACGACCAAGCGCACCGGGTCGGAGTTCCTTTCACGAGTGGTTCGGCAGACGCAGGGTGACAGTGGTCGGACCGCCGGCCGGACTTTTGATCTTTAGGTCGCCGTCGACGGTGCTGAGCCGCTCTCGCAGGCCGATGAGCCCGCTTCCGGCACCGAGCGTCGCGCCTCCCGCACCGTCGTCGGCTACCAGTATCCACAGCATTTCATCGTGTAGCCGGGCATCCACCCGGACGCGCTGCGCGCCGCTGTGCCGCACCGCGTTGGTGAGAAGCTCCGTCACGCAGAAGTAGGCGATCATCTCGATCGCTGGGGCAGGACGCCGGGGGATGTTGGTGTGTAGGTCCACCGGTAGGGCGCATCCTGACGTGAGAGTGGCCAGCGCTGCCAGCAGGCCTTGGTCGAGCACCGGGGGCCGAATCCCCCGAGCCAGGTCGCGCAGCTCGACCAGGGTGTCCCTGGCTTGCTGGTGCGCACTGTCAATCAGCTCGCGGGTCTGTCTGAACGAGGCGTCGTCGGCTTCCCCTCGCAGCGTGTCCTTCGCCATCGTGAGGCTTATGCCTAGGGCGACCAGGCGGGCCTGCGTGCCGTCGTGGAGGTCGCGTTCGATTCGCCGGAGCGTCGCGGTGGCGTCGTCGACTGCCTGGGCCCGGGTCCTCTCCAGTTCCCGTACACGATCAGAGCGCTGGTTCGTGCCCAGCAGAGCACGGAGCAGGAACCGGTCCACCACGAGTACCCTGCTGACCACCCACGGAGCGAGTAGGAACACGATGGCTCCGGCTGCGGTGACAAGCAGCATCCCGGGCCAGGTGTCCAGGTGGAAGCCGCCGATCGAAAAGCCGTGGCGAACCGTGCCGTCCGCCTCGACGACCGTCGGTCCGTTCGTCGTCCGCAGCACCGGATAGCTGAGAAGCAGCCCACCGTTGGCCCACACCGCCACCGTCACGGCGCAGATGAGGGTGGCGACAGGCAGCTTGAGTAGGAGGTAGCCGACGGCCTGCCATTGGGAGGCGTCGGTGAGGATAGCGCGCCGCCACGCGAGGGGACTTCGGCCGGCCGGCGGGGGCGGTGCCGCGATTCTGTCGCCTAGCAGGACCGCGGCCAATGCCCGATGGAGATTGCCGAGCACCCGGGCGCCGCGTAGCGTGAGAGCGAGGAGCCACAGCCCCAGCGGAGTCAACGTCAGCACGGCGCTCAGCGCCAGCGTTGCCAGGACCCATACGAACCCGGCGGCCGCCAGCGGCACGCTGATCAGTACGTACAGGACCTGGGTCCACGTCCGCCTGGCGACAAGGGCACGCGAGGCGTTGTCGAGCGCATGGTGGATGCGGGCGATGCCCCTCATTGTCTACCGGGTGTCCACCGTTGTCACGCGTCTGGCGTCGAGTCGGTGGTCAGCGGTGGAGTACGGGCGGCTGCCGATCAACGTCCGTATGGCCCGTGCCTGGAGTCCGGTGACAGCCCGCAGTATCGCTGGGCCGGAGATCAGCACGATCAGGGCCGGTGAGCTGTGCACCGCGACGGCACCCAGGTAGGTCGGCCCACCCCAGGCCTTTTCGTAGTACGACGGATCACCGGCGGCCTGGAAGGGGTAGCTCGCCCCGCGGACGAAGAAGTAGACGAGCGAGACCGCCGCCAGGAATGACAACAGGGCCAATGGCAGATGCAGGAGCAGGAAGCCGACGTCGCGCCAGCTTTGCCGGTCCTGCCAGCGAATGCGGACTCGACGCCATGGTGCGCCGGCCGGGCGGGCACGGCGAGGTTCGCTGACGTCCAGGCCGAGCAGGCGTCGGGCCCGGGCGCGTTCGATTCTGGTCAGCAGCCGTGTCAGCGCGAACGTCGGTATGATCAAGAGTGCTCCCACCACCGTCAGCGACAGGACTGTGCTGATGCTGACCGTCACGACTATCAGCACGAAGCCGACAAAGGCGATGGGTAGGGAGATCAGGGCGTGCAGCATCTGCCGCCAAGCGTCCGTGCCGAGGAATCCCGGCCGGCTCGTCGACGAACGCGACAGCCGCCCGCCAGCGTCCGGTTGTGGACTACGCACAGTAGTCGATCACCTCTCGTATTCGCGACCTCGGGCTCCGAGGTCTCCAGCCTCGACGTCGGGGTTCCGACGGTTCGATGATTGCGACGCGACACGGGCCAGGCAATCGTGCTGCCCCCCCGATTGCCGCCCGGCCTGCACTCGGTCGTGTCCCCGGTGCTCGTCCTGCCGGGTGAAAGGGCGGCAATACGACGGCGATACCCGGCCTGCCTAGTATACCGGCGAGATCATCCGTCCCCGACCAGCCGAAGGACGCTCGATGTCGCTTCTCACTTCCTCGGAACCAGCCGCGGCGGACTCGGACGGCGAGATTCTCAGCCCGGCCGACGCCGATCGTCTCAAAAATGTTGCCGAGACCGTCGCTGCGGTGGCTCCGAGACTGGTAGACAGTCCGGCTTGGGTCGCGTCGGCACGCCATGGTTGGGAAGATCTACCGGTAGCGCTGCGGCGGCGAGTCCGCGCCTTCCGCAGGAATTCAGGGGGCCACGGGACACTACTGCTGCGCGGAATTCTGCTGGACACTCCGAACATGCCACCGACTCCCTTCGCCGCGGGGTCGGTGCAGCGTCGGGCCACGCTTTCGGCCGCGGTGCTGATGTCGCTCGCATGTGGCCTCGGCGATCCAGCAGCATTCGCCGCGGAGAAGTCGGGCGCTCTCGTGCAGGACGTGGTTCCGGTACCGGGCAACGAGGATGTTCAGGGTAACGTCGGCTCGGTACCACTCGCCTTCCATAACGAGAACGCCTTTCACCGGCACCGACCGGACTTCGTCCTGCTGTTGTGTCTTCGAGCCGACCACGACACGGCAGCGGCTCTGCGTACCGCCTGTGTCCGCGCCGTGCTGCCGCGACTCACGACTGCGACCCGGGCCGCGCTGGAAAGCCCCTGGTTCGTCACCGAGCCACCACCATCGTTCGTGGTCGGCGCCCCAGCGGAGCCGCACGCAGTGCTCGCCGGCGTACCAGAAGACCCCGACGTGCGGGTGGACTTCGCCGCGACCAAGCCGCTGGGATCACAGGCAGGAGAGGCTCTGGCTGAGCTCGCGACGTTGATCCACCAGTCAGCTCGGGAGGTGTTCCTTCGGCCGGGAGACCTCGCGATCGTCGACAACCGGGTCACCATGCATGGCCGCTCGGGCTTCCGACCACGTTACGACGGCGCCGACCGCTGGCTGCAACGGACGTTCGTCTGTGCCGACCTGCGCCGCTCGCGTGCGTTCCGCCCGGACGACGGCTACGTACTGACTGGATGACCTTTGGCCCGAAGCCTGGTGGTCCGGCCCGCCCGCCCGATCCGGTGGGGTACGGGCGGGCCGGGGACCGATCAGCCGGACGCCGGACTGCCGAGGTCCCGGGCCAGGACGTCGAGCACTCGGCGCTGGTCGTGGATGAAGAAGTGGTCGCCCGGCAACACCTCGAGGCGGAAGTCGCGCGTGGTGTGCGCCCGCCACGTCCCGACGTCGGCGGGACGCGCCTCCGGGTCCACGGAGCCGGCAAGTCCGGTGATCGGTACAGGCAGCACGACGTCGGTCGCTACCTGGAAGGTTTCCGCCAAGGTGAAATCCGCGCGGATGATCGGCAGCAGCAGCTCGACGAGATCAGGATCGTCGAAGAACTCCGGCGGGGTACCGTTCATGCGGCGCAGCGACTCGAGCAGCTCCGGGTCACGAAGACGGCTCTTGTCCGTCAGATGCGGGCCCCGGCGAGGGCCAGCGGCGGAGAGGAACAGCCGGGACGGAGCGGGCAGGCCTGCTCGCAGGAGCCCGCAGGCGAGCTCGAATGCCACCAGCGCGCCCATACTGTGGCCGAACAGCACGAAAGGCGTCTCGAGCTGCGGCGCCAAACCGTTTAGGAGCCTTGGTAGCAGTTCGTCCATGCTCGCGTACGCTGGCTCGCTGATCCGGCTTTCCCGGCCGGGTAGCAGCACGGGTCGGACTTCCACCTCCGGCCCGAGACCATCCGGCCACTTCGAGAAGACGGAACTTCCCCCGCCGGCATAGGGAAAGCAGTACAGGTGCACCCGGGCCGACGGGTTCCGGAAGCGGGTCGAGAACCAACCAGTCAACGACGGTTTCATCGTACTCCAACCGAGGCGAACAATCGGACAGACGGTGCTTTCGGGCGACTCTACCAAGATGTGCTGACGTGCAACCCATTTTCCCCGAGCTCGGTCGGCGGCTGTTACGGAGTCACAGAAAGAGCTTTGATAACGGGAGAAAAACTGCGATCTATAGGCTCTGATCCAGACGGCTTGCTGACGAGGGAAGCGCGGGGAACACGACTGTGGAAGAGTTCGTCACGGCGAAAGCGCGCAGCACGGCGGTGCGCGGCACGAGAGTGCCCCGCTGGGTAGCCGAGTCCCCGCCTGGAGTCGTCCGCACCGCAGTACTGGCCCGGCCCTTCCCTGATAGCGCGGCAACGGAACTACCGGAACTGACGGAACTCGGTATTCCGCTCGACGCGGTCGCCCTAGTGTAACGTGATTCCGTTTTCTTTAGTTGCTGTTGTTTGCGACGAGTTTCTTCACACTGGCCTGGACGAGTTTGACCTTGGCGAGGATCTCATCGGCAGTGGCGGTCCAGGTGAAGGGCTCGGCATCGGTGTTCCAGTGGTCGATGTAGTCGCGTATCTGTCGGATGAGGGCAGCGACCGAGCCGAAGGTGCCGCGGCGGATCGACTGGCGGGTGATGATCCCGAACCAGTTCTCGATCTGGTTGATCC
>NZ_JBFLUG010000252.1:0-5567 GCF_041008525.1 Parafrankia sp. FMc2
TGACCGGCCGCTTCTTCTGCGAACCCACGACACAGTCCTGACCGGCAGAGGGACGGGAAGACCTGCCAGCCCAACCCTCTCACCCAGACACGAAACATGCCAGGACTAAGCGGCGACAGTCTACTAGTCGAACCCAACCTCGACGGGTTGGCGTGCCAAGGATGAATGTCGGTGTTGGGTCGGTCTTTGTGTTCCAGGTTGCGCCGTCCGCGCGCGTGAACGCCGTAGCGGCCGAGCGGACCGGTATTCGTGCAGCTAGAAAGCATGATGGCGGTGGCAACCAGCGCTGGTTACCGCGGGTTGCAGCCCGGAGTGCCGTGGATGTACGTGTGGCCATACCCAGGTGCGTCCACCGTCGACCGTTGTGCTGCAGGTCGCAGCCCGGACAGCTGGAGCGCTTTAAGGCGGACGTCTGATAAAGTCCGCCGAACCTTCCGCCCCGGTCATGTCGCACGCGTCGGGCATTCTCCCCGTGCGGAGGTCTCGCGAACGGACTGTTCGACCGGCCTGGGGTGGGGACTGATGGGCGTAGGTGTGCAGAATGCGCGTGGTCATGGCGGGAGGACAATCCCACCGGGCCATGGATCTGTGGCGTTGACGGGACTGCGCAGTCGGCGCTGCCGGCCGGCCGCTTCATGGCGAGGCGGGCTGGTCGCGATGGCGGCCGTCTTCGCGATGTCCGCCTGCGGAGGTGACGACGCACCGTCGGCCGCCCCGACGGTGAGTACGGAAAGGCCCTCCGGGTCGGCGTCGCCGGCGGCGGAGGAGCTCGGTCTGTGGCCGGACGACTTCGTCCTGACCGAGGGCCCCGCCACGAGCGGCTTCACGGGTGCGCCGGGGGAACCGGCGGACGACGGTGACGACCCCGAGGAAGACGCGGTGCTGCGTGCGAGCGCCGAATGCCTGGGCGTGCCGCTCGAGAACGTCGACTACGAGCCCGAGGCCACAGCTGACGGGCTCACCTTCACCGGCGATGGCGGAGAGACGCAGATCGATTCCACCGCGGAGATCGTGACCAGGGAACAGGCCGCGTTTGACCGGGAGCTGCTGGCGAATCCACGGATGGCGGACTGCCTGGCCGAGGCGTTCGAGAGCCAGATCGGCGAGCTCGAGGAGGAAGGCGTCGACTTCGAGATCATCTCGGCGGAGACACTCGGCGCGCCGGCCGGTGCGCAGGGCCGTTGCCGAATCGTCATGCAGGCCTCCGGCCCCGGGGGAACGGTCGAGGTCGCGATGGATCTGCTCTTCTTCGTCGAAGGTCAGGTCGAGGTGATGGTCGGCTATACAACCAGCGGGGAGGAACCCCAGCCGGAACGTCTCCGGCAGATCGCCGACCAGATCTCGACGAAGCTGCGAAACCAGCAGCCGCGTTCCATCGCCGGTCGGCCGACGGAGGGCGGGCCTGTGATCGGTGCCTTCGGGCCCCTGCATTCCTGAGCTCCTCGCCCCGATCAGCGTCGCGGATCGTCGAAGGTGACCAACGTGGTGATGTCAGCGGCGGACGGCCGGCGCCCCGGCGCGGCGCGGCGCCATGGCGGGCTTATGGCCATGGCGATGGTTGCCGTCGTGGCGCTGTCAGCCTGCGGCGGGGGCGACGCCTCGTCTGCGGCGGGCTCCACTCCGACGGCTGCCGCGTCGGCATCGTCCGGAACCCCGCCGCCGGCCGGACAGGAACTCGGTCTCTGGCCTGACGACTACGTGCTCACCGCCGGCCCCGCCACCGCCGGTTTCAGGGGCGTGCCGGCCGAGGCCCCCGAGGTCGAGATGGACGGGTATCTCACTGCTGCCGCGGAATGCCTCGGGGTGCCGGCGGGAGACGTCCGGAACGAGTTCGACTCCACCAGCGACGGACTCACCTTCGTCAACGGCTCGGACCCGCGAGTGACGATCACGTCCACGGCGACCATCGTGTCGGATGAGCAGCTGGCCCGGGACCTGACACTGATGGGGAACCCGCGGTTCGCCGAGTGCTCGGGCGAGGTGCAGATGAAGGTCGCCGAGGCTTATACCGGGGGCCGGGTCGAGTACGACCTGATCGAGGCGAAGACGCTGCCACCGCCGGCCGGCGCGACCTTCCACCTGCAGCTGTCCGCGAAGCTGAGATCTGGCGGAGTCACGGTGGAGAGGACGATCGAAGCGCTCCACTTCCTGGTGGGCCGGGTCGAGGTGGCCGTCACGCACACGAGTCCCGGCGGTGCCACGGAGCCCCGGGGCCGCCTGGGGCAGATCGCCGATCAGATCTCCGAGAAACTGCGCAGGCAGCAGCCACGCAGCGTCGAGGGCAGGCCGCGCGAGGGCGGGCCCGCGGTTCAGGCCCTCGGGCCTTCCGATCGGCTGAACGCTCCTTCATCGTCGAGCGTCGGGAGCCGGGCCTGACCCGCGGATTCGGACTGCCAGCCAGTGTGTCCGATTTCGTATGCTTGTCATCGTCTCGACGGATCGCGCTGTCTCTCACCTTCCGGGCTGTTCACCCGGGATTCTTCCGATCGATACGCCGCCCTTCCGGGCATCATCCGTGGTCCAGGGGCGAGAAAAGTCGTCGCGGAGCCGGGTCGACGATGCGCCTTACGCACTGCGCTGGTCGGCCCAAGGTGACGGGAGAATGACGCCGGTCGAATGGTGGTGGCACATATCGGACGTCTCGACGGCGGCTGCACCGTACACAGGTGATTTCAACCCCCGTCGTCGGGATGTGATGGCCGTCACAATCGCTTGGAGAATGTTTGCCGGTGGCGTGTAACGTCGTTGCCGTGCTTCCGACCTGGGGAGTACACGCCGGGTGGCACGCCGAATCCCGCCCCGCCCGGCGCACAACGGATCTGAGGGTGGGAGCGGGGGACCCAAGTGTTCCCGGGCGTTCTTTCTGGACGTCCTTGGGGTGAAGCCGTCAGCGCTTTGTGGCGCGGATATGTTTGTGCGGCCGGGCGATTCCCAGCCCGAACCCGACAGCTAACTTCGTAGGCGTGGGGAAGGACATTCATTTTGTCCGTTATGACTTCGGGTGCCCGTAAGAGCCGTCGTTCGATCCGCCGTGGCCGCGCTCTGCTGGTCGCACCGGTGCTGGCCGCGACGATCGGTGGCGGAATCGCGATGTCCCAGCCGGCCAGTGCCGCCGCCCGGCCGAACGCGCATCACTTCCTGAGCGCCGTCGTTCCCTGTGAGTCCGGGGGCAACCCCCGTGTGGTCAACTCGATCGGTGCGGGCGGGCTGTTCCAGTTCCTCCCGAGCACCTGGCACTCCGTCGGCGGGAAGGGCCTGCCGCAGCACGCCAGCGTAGCCGAGCAGTGGAAGCGCGCGCACATCCTCTACGCCCAGCAGGGCACCAGCCCGTGGTACAGCTCGCAGGGCTGCTGGGGCCACAAGGTCTGAGCCCGGCGGTCCCCCTAACGAACCGGTGTGCCCGGACGTCCGTGGACGTCCGGGCACACCGGCGTTCCGGCGGGTCTGACAGACCCGGGGGCGGGGGGAGGGCTCGCCAAACGTGTGCTGCGTGCCTGGCGCGGCTCCGGACGGGTCCCGCCCACGCGTCGGGCACGGTCCTCGCGGCCTGTGCGCGCAATGATGCATATAGTCAGGGTTGGTCACGGCTTGGGCTGAATGACCGATGTCGGGGGCTGTCACGCGAGCTGCCCGGGCATCTGCGCTGATCCCGACCCTGAGGGAGACGATGAGCGGGACGCCGGCTGGCACCCCTGTACCCCCCGGCACCCCCGGCATCCCTGGAACGCCTGGAACGCCTGGTGGCCCGGGCCTGGAAGCCGTGTTCGCCCCCCTCACGCCAGAGGATCCGCGTGAGATCAGCGGTTATCGTCTTCGGGCCCGGATCGGTGCGGGCGGCATGGGCGCGGTGTACCTGTCCTACACCCCGGGCGGGCGGCCGGTCGCGTTCAAGGTCGCCCGGCCGGAGTACGCCTCCGACCCGGAGTTCCGGCGTCGTTTCGAGAAGGAAGTGGCGATCGCGCAACGCGTCCAGGGTCTGTACACGGCCCCGGTCGTCGACTGCGACGCGCACGCCCCGCGCCCCTGGATGGCGACTGCCTATGTCGCGGCGCCCTCGCTGGCCGTGGCTGTCGCCCGGCAGGGCGCGCTGCCGGCGGAGAGCGTCCTGGTACTCGTCGCCGGAGTCGCCGAGGCGCTGGCGTCCATCCATGTCGTCGGCGTGATCCACCGGGACCTGAAACCGGGGAACGTCATCCTCGCCGCCGACGGCCCCCGCGTCATCGACTTCGGTATCTCGCGCGCCGTCGAGGCCTCCTCGGTTCCGCTGACCAGAACCGGTGAACCGGTCGGCACGCCCGCCTTCATGGCGCCCGAGCAGATCCGCGGGAAGGCCGTGGACAGTGCCGGGGACGTCTTCTCCCTCGGTGCAACCGCCTACTACGCGGCCACCGGAGAACTGCCGTTCGGCGCGGATGTCGCCGTCTTCCACCGCATCGTGCACGAGCAACCCGACTGGGATCGCTGCCCGGGGCAGCTCCGCGGCATTCTGGAAGTCTGCCTGGAGAAGGATCCGGCGGCCCGGCCCACTCCCGCAGAGCTGATCAGGCTGTGCCAGGAGGTCTCCACCGACGAAAGGCTCCGCATCGGCGAGGGCTGGCTGCCCCCGACCATCCTGGCTGACCTGACCCGCTACGTCATTGCTCCGTCAGAGCCATCCGGAGCCGCGGAACCCGCCGAACCCGCCGACCAGGCCGCACCCGCACCCGCACCCGCCGCAGCAGCGGCCGCCGCAGCAGCAGCCGCGTCGTCGGTGGGGCCGGCCGGAATGGCAGCGTCGGCCGGGCCGGTGGAGCAGGCTCAGGGCACGGATTCGCTGACGCCGACACGGCCCGACCGCCAGGGCCGGCGCGGTGCGTCCCGCGTTCTCGGCCCCCTGGTGGCGGCGGCGTTCGCGGCGCTGGCCGCTGTTGCGGTCGTGCTTGTGCTGGCTCTGAAGAACGGATCAGCCGATCGCCCGGCCGGAGGCGATGACGAGCCCGGGGTGCTCCCGGCCGCCGTGGCGGAGGCGGCGCAGGGTGCCGCGCAGCCAGGACCACCCATGACCGGTTCCGCGCCGGGCACCGTGCCACCAGGGAGCGCCCTGCCGCCCGGCGCCTCGGTGCCACCCGGCCTCGAGCTGCCCACCGCGCTGCCGTCCGTCCAGGCGGCGGTGTCCGGCCCGTCAGCACAGCAGCAGCAGGCACGCACCACGACCTCGCGCGGCAGTGTGTACCGGCTGGCGTCCAACCAGACCGGTGTCGAGATGTACTCGGGATCGGGCGCGGACTGGATCCCGATTGGTGGACCCACCGGAAAGCTCTACGGCGGGGGCTACGGCCTCTTCGCGACCAGCCGGGAAAGCGGTGACATCTCGCGCTATCTCGGCGCGGCCGGGAGATGGGAGGTCATCGGCGGTCCTGGTGCGCAGTTCGTGGTGACGAGGGACCGGTTGTACTCGCTTACGCCGGATCGGCAGGGTGTGTACATGTATTCCGGGTCGGGTACGAACTGGGTTCAGATCGGTGGGCCCGGGGGGACGTTGTATGGCGGGGGTTATGGTTTGTTCTCGACGAGTCCGGGTTCGGGTG
>NZ_JBFLUG010000253.1:0-5541 GCF_041008525.1 Parafrankia sp. FMc2
GAGAAGATCCTCCACTTCATCGAGGTCCACGACCGGACCGCCAAGCCCTACCGCTGGACCTACACCGGCGAACCCCTCAAAGCCGCCTGACGACAACCCCAGCAAGACTTACGCGGAGCTGCACTAGACCAGCGTGTCCGTCTCGACTGCCGCGGCACGGAGCGCGTCGGCGAGGCGCGCGGCGGGTTCGGCCGGTGGTTGCGGAAGTCGTGCGAGCAGGATGCGCCGTTGCTCGGCGGGCCCGCCTCGGACAGGCAGAATGCGCACACCGGACGGCACCGCGGCGGCGAGCGCGGTGGGCACGGTGGTGATGCCGCAGCCGGCGGCGACCAGGTGGAGCTTGGCCAGCCAGTCACGGGCGGTGTGGGCGATGTCGGGCCGGCTCGTCCAGGCCGGGCCAGACGCCCATCACACGGTCCTCGCCCGAGCCGGCGATCCACCGCTGGCCGTGCAGGTCGGCGACGTCGACGAACTCGCCCCGGGCGAAATGATGGGTGGCGGGCACGGCGACACACAGGCTGCGTTCGGTGAGGGTCTGCAGATGCAGCGGCGGTGCCTCGGTGTCGGGTGGGCGGAACGGCGGCGCCGAGGCCAGCAGTGCGAGGTCCAGCGTGCCGGCGCGCAGCGCGCGGACCAGCGCCGGAGTGCTGCCCTCCCGAGTGGTCACGGTGATGGTCGGGTGCGTGCGGCGCAGCGCGGCCAGCGCGCGGGGTAGCAACGCTGCCCCGGCGCTGGTGAACCAGCCGAGCCGAACCGTGCCGGGCTCGTCGGGCAGCCCGGCCAGTTCCCGCGCTGTCGCGTCGACCTGGTCGACCACGGTGGCGGCACGGCGCAGCACGATGCTCCCGGCCGGGGTCAGGCGTACCCCGTCGTGGCGGCGTTCCAGCAGCGGCGCCCCCGCCGCACGTTCCAACGCGGCGATCTGCCGGGAGACCGCGGACTGCGTGTAGCCGAGCGCGGCCACCGCGGCGGTGAGAGTGCCCCGCTCGCAGGACGCCGAACGGGGCATCCTGCTCGCCGCCGTCTGCCCCGGCATGATGAACACTCCCACCTCCGCCCTGTGGTGGGATGTCAGCACCGCCCCCACCCCGGCGCAGGCCGCCGTCGCTCTCCTGGACCTCGCGCTCGACCCGGTCGATCCCCAGCACCACGGCCAACTCATCCGCGACGGAGAAGTCCTGCCCTGGGCTCCCGAACGGTAGACACAAGCAGCGATGACCTCGTGCAGTCCGAGCGCTCGCTGGTACCAGGCTCGCTGCGCATCAAGATCCGCTACGGACAGACTGGTGTGGTGCACATCCAGCCCAAGGTCGATGTCAGTCACGATGACCTCCAGGGCGACCTGCGCCACGCGCTGGAGGAGGCCGCGCTGGAACTGGTGGTCACCAAAGGCCTCGGCGGATTCACCATGGCCGAGACCAGCCGCCGGGCCGACGTCAGCGTGGCCGCTCCGTACAAGCACTACGCCGATCGCGACGCGCTGCTGGCCGCGCTGGTGGTTCGCGCCTACACGGACAGCGCGAGCAGTACCGCGCCGCCATGGCGGAAGCGACCGATCCGGGCGAACAACTCGCGGCCTTCGCCGCGGCCTACGTCCAGTTCGCCGCCGACCAGCCGGCACTGTTCGGACTGACCTTCGCCGCCGGCCTGGACAAGACACGCTTCCCGATGCTCGCCGAGACCGGCCAGGCCCTGTTCACCGAGCTGTCCGCACCGGCCGCAGCCCTGTGCGACGACGACCATCAGGCACGCAGACTGGTGTTGGCGATCGCGGCCTGCGCCCACGGCCACGCGGTGTTCCTCCTCGAGGGCGTGCTCGACGACCTGCCGAATCCGCTCGACGCGGCCAGGCGCGAGGCCGCTACCGCCGCCGCGGCGCTGATCACCGCCTACACCGCCTGACCGGCGGGGCAGTGGAACGTGGGGCTGTGCTCGGCATGGGTGGTACCGCCACACCATGATCGCCTGCTCGAAAGATCGACGGTGTCAGTCCCTCCAGGGGCGGCGGGGGACGTAGGCCGGAGGCCTTTTGTCTGGCCCCCGGCACTGCGGACCCGAGTGCCGATCCCCGACTCACCGTCGATGACCACGCGGTACTCCCGGATCGCGCATACGCGGCGTCTACCCATCGTCGTCGCCGGGCCGAGAAACTCGCCGCCACCCGGGTCGGTCCCCCATCGCTGTCGGTGGGGAGGTCCAGCGGCCAGCGGTCGAAGGCCAGGTCCTGGCCGTTGGCGCACTTCCTGCGCTCCTTGCGCCGGCCGTTCTACAGGCCGGGGTGTTGCTGGGAATGGGTGGGCTCTCCTCGCCGGAAGAACAGGACGGGTTCATTCGGCCGCAGGTGGCGTTACCCAGTGTCGGTGGGTTCCCGTTCTCTGACGCCGGGATGGCCTGCCGGGGTGCCGGCCACACCCAGGGCACTGTGCGTGGCTTCACCATCAATACCGCGGAGTCAGCGGTCCTGGATCGTTGTCAACAGCGTCGCATTGTCGGCCTTTCGTGGCATCTGGGGCGGCTGCCAGAACAAGGCGCAGAGGCCGGTACGGCGTGGACAATGAAGCCGAGGGCCCGTTCAGAGAGCTGGCCAGCAGGCCGCGTGAGGGTATCTGGAGTCGTTCGACGAGTTTCCTGCCGCTCCAGGATCGGCCCGGGTCGGCCTTCATGAGTTCGATGACTCCTTCGCGGCGGGCCGGCTGACGGGGGGATCCAGGTTTCTCTCCGCTACAAAGCAATGGTCGCCGTCACAGCGATCAACACCTGGTTACACTGAAGATCTTTTAAAGCAGACCCCGACAGAGCCGCCCGCCGGAACAGGGCCGGCTCACACCCAGCACGCCCTCGCCGTCCGATCACAGGTAGCACCTCGAGCCCAGCAAGATCCTGGTCCGTCACCCCTTCCCGGAGCTCAACAGCCACCGCTTAGCACTCAAAACCGAGTGACACAGAAGTCACTCACCGCATAAGCGGGATCCGGGAGTACAGGGAGTAGTAATTCGTATACGAATTTGCCATGGCGATCTCTCCCCGAAGAAGGCGTGTACATGCTGTACATGTTTGCAACATCCGACGTTCGGCGCGCGTTAAACAAGGCTTCCTAGGTTTACCCATCGAGCCCGGACAGGGATTCATAATTCAACGGGGAGTCATTAAATGGCAGCAGATTCGCAGGTCGGTCCGCAGCGGCGCGGGCTGCTGAAGGGAGCGGCAGTGCTGGGAGGCGCCGCACTGGCCGGCCCGTTCAGCTCGCTTTCCACGCGTATTGCCTCCGCCGCCCCGGTCAGGGGAGGCGGGTATGGTCCGCTCTACCCGGCCGCCGACCGGACTACGGGCCTCGAGCTGCTGCGGCTACCCCGCGGCTTTGAGTACATGACCTTCGGGTGGACCGGCGACCCGATGACGGACGGCAGCGCCACGCCCGGCACGCACGATGGAATGGCCGCTTTCCGGCACAACGGAAATATTCACCTGGTCCGCAATCACGAGCGCGGCACCGGCGCTCCGATCGGCACGGGTGGGATCCCGACCTACGACAGTACCGCTGCGGGCGGCACCACGACGGTCGTCTTCGACCCAGACCAGGCGAAGTACATCGAGACCCGGCCGAGCCTCGCCGGGACGATCCGCAACTGCGCGGGCGGTCCCACCCCCTGGGGCACCTGGCTCAGCTGCGAGGAGACGACGACCATCGGCTCGAAGCGGCACGGGTATGTGTTCGAGGTCCCGGCCGACGGAGTGTCCGACGCGATGCCGATCCCTGCCATGGGGCGGTTCAGTCATGAGGCGACCGCGGTCGACCATCACGGCTACGTATATCTGAGCGAGGATGCCACGCCCGGCGGCTGGTACCGCTTCACGCCGAACACCCAAGGCCGCCTTGCCGACGGAGGGAGGCTGGAGATGCTCGCCATACGAGGCGAGTTCCGGAAGAACCTGCGTGGCGCGGTCGGCACCGGCACCACTCTGCCGGTGGAATGGGTACCGATCGCGAACCCCGACCCGGACACCGGCAATGGTGTGGTGCAGCAGGGTCTGGCGCTGGGAGCCGCCGAGTTCGCCCGGCCGGAAGGCCTCTGGTACGGAAACCGGCTGGTCTACATGACCGCCACCAGCGGCGGTGCGGCCGGACAGGGACAGGTCTTCGCTTACAATTCCGATACGATGACCCTCACCTGCGTGTTCGAGTCACCGGCCGCCAACGTGCTCAACTTCCCCGACAACATCACGGTGAGCCCGCGCGGCGGCCTCGTCCTGTGCGAGGACGGGAGCGGCCGGGAGTTCCTGCACGGCCTGTCCACGGATGGCCTGATCTTCCAGTTCGCTGAGAACAACGTCGTGATTCCCGGCGACAGGGCAGTCAACGGCATTAGCGGCGACTTCACCGGTTCCGAGTGGTGTGGGGCCTGTTTCGACAACGGCGGCGGCGGAAACTGGATGTTCGTGAACATCCAGTCGCCAGGCATCACCTTCGCCATCACCGGGCCGTGGCGTCAGGGCATCCTGTAACACCTCGAACCTGACCGGCACGGCATCTCCTGCGGAAATGAACCCGGCGCCAGGTGGTCACCTGAACGGAGCGGGGTCCGGGTCGAATCGGCCCGGGCCCGTGGGGCTCCAGAGGCTGGTCCGCGGTTCACAGCCACTGTTCACCGCTGGCGTTCTGAGTCGGAGTGTCCGGCTACCGGCTCTGTTCCACATCCGACGGTGACTGACAGTGAGTGTCCCGGCGGCCTGCCGGGGAGACGGCTGGGACCTCGGCGGGCGTGATCCTCTCCTCACCCCGGCGAGCAGGCGTGTCAGTGCCACGGCGCCGGCGATGGACGCGAGGACCACCACGACGACCAGCGCCGGCACCAGCGCCCGCCGACGGCGTCGGTGGAGGCGCGGATGGGGGCGCGGGCGGGCACGCTCGCTGGTGCCGTGACCCGCCGGGGCGAACCCGGCCGGTCACGGCCCTACCGGCGGGGTGTAGCCGAGGATCTCGTGCTCGGCGATGCGCCACACACCGTCCGGTTCGCACCGCTGGACCTGGCGGTGGTCGAACACAGACCGGGCGGTGAACGGCCCGTCGCCCTCAAGCGTGAACGCCGCAGCCGTGTACTCGACGGCTGTCCGACCGGTGTCGAGGGACCAGGCCCGCAGGTTCGTGATCAGGTGTCGGCCACGCAACGGCGACATACCACGCTCCATCACGGACCGGACGGCATTCCTCCCACGGGCCTGGAACACCGTCGCATCCTCGGTGTAAAGCGCCAGCGCGGCGTCGACATCGCGAGCGTCGAACCGGCTGAACAACTCTGCCACGAGCGCCTCGGCGGTCAGCCGCCGCGCGACTTCCGCACTGTCGGGAACCACCCCTGGATTGCGCATACGCGGCCCTGCCCATCGTCGTCGGCGAGCGTTCGACCAAGACTACTTCAGCCTGGATGCACCGGTGTTTATAGCTGTCTGTTGGGGTCCCTGAACGCGGAAGTGCCCTCTGAGCTGGGAGGATGGGAGTTCTCTAGGCTTCCGTCCGCCAGATCGAGAGGGCACTTCGCAGGT
>NZ_JBFLUG010000254.1:0-5269 GCF_041008525.1 Parafrankia sp. FMc2
CGAGGCGGACCAGCAGGTCACGCACCACGGGCAGCGAGCCGAGGAACTTCTCCAGGCTCGGGGACCCGTAGCCCAGTTCGGCGGCCGCCAGCACGCTGCGTGCCGTGCCAGACCGGACGCACTACGCGCCAGGGAGATCGCCACGCCATCCGATCAAGAAGTCACACTGTCAGCACACCGCACGAACGTGCGGAGTACAGGTGACCACTGGACCCGACCGCCGGGAATCATGGCATGCTGTTGTCCCTCACCTTTCGGATCCAGGTCAGCCATCCGACCCAGGAACCTCCCTCCAAGTCCCTCCCAGCTGAGCTGGGGATACAGCAGAGCGCCTCGCGGCGCACAAGGTGCGCTCGACCACTCACCTGCGCGGCACCACGGCGAACCCCTACCTGCCACCGGCGTTGCGCGGAAGGGGCTCGGAGCGGAGGTCGATTTACTGCGGCACCTTGAAATCGGCGATCCGCTCCCTGGCGAACTTCACGAGTTCGGCGGCAGTCGTCCGGCTCGGCGTCGAGCACGAGCGGGGCGCTGTCCGGCAACGCCCGGCCGGGCTCGACCGTGAAGGTCGCCGCGCAGTCCCCCACCACGTACTCGGCTTCGGCCTCGGTGAACCGGGTGTTCACCGGTACCGCGACCGCACCGGCCAGCGAGGCACCGAGGAAGGCCAGACACCAGCCGATTTCGTTGCCGAGCCTGATCGCGACCCGGTCACCGGGCCGCACACCTTGCCTGGCGAGGCCACTCGCGACCCGGGTGGCCCGCTCGAACAGCTCCCGGTAGGCCACCCAGGAGCCGTCCGGGCCGACCACCGCCTCGGCATCCGGTTCCTTCTCGGCAAGCCCGGCGAACAACGCAGGTAGCGAGGCGGGCAGGTCCTTGAACCGTGGTCCCGGCACCACGCCGGACTCGTCGTAGGGCCGGATCCAGGCGGTGGTCATCAGGATCAGACCAGTTCGATGATCGTGGCGTTGGCCTGGCCGCCACCCTCACACATCGTTTGCAGACCGTAGCGAATCCCGTTGTCGCGCATGTGGTGCACGAGCGTGGTCATGATCCGCGCACCGCTGCCGCCCAGCGGGTGGCCCAGCGCGATCGCTCCGCCGTTGGGGTTGAGCGCCTTGGCGTCGGCGCCGATGTCGGCCAGCCACGCCATCGGCACCGAAGCGAACGCCTCGTTGACCTCGAAGGCGCCGATCTCGGACACGTCGAGCCCGCTGCGCTGCAGGGCCTTCTTCGTGGCGGGGATCGGGGCCGTCAGCATGATCACCGGGTCGTCTGCGGCCAGCACCGCGGTGTGCACACGGGCGATCGGCCGCAGGCCCAGTTCGGCCGCCTTCTCGCTGGTGGTCATCAGCAGCCCGGCGGAGCCGTCGCTGATCTGGGAGCTGTTCCCGGCGTGGATCACGCCGTCCGGTTTGAAGGCGGGCTTCAGCTTCGCCAGCGACTCCACGCTGCCGCCCCGCCGCACGCCTTCGTCCGCGGTGACGACCGTGCCATCGTCGAGGGTCACCGGCACAATCTGCGCTTCGAACCGGCCTTCGTCCTGTGCGGCGGCGGCCTTCTCGTGCGAGGCGACGGAGAACTCGTCCAGCTGCGTCCGTGACAGGCCCCAGCGCTCGGCGATCATCTCCGCGCCGATTCCCTGGTTCGGCCGGGCGCCACCGAACCGGCTCTGCAGCGCGGACCCGAACGGGTTCGCGTCACCGACCGCGGCACTCATCGGCACCCGGCTCATCAACTCCACGCCACCAGCGACCACGACGTCGTACTGGCCGCTGATCAGCCCGGCCGCCGCGAAGTGCACCGCCTGCTGCGAAGACCCGCACTGCCGGTCGACCGCGGTGCCCGGCACCGACAACGGCCAT
This sequence comes from Parafrankia sp. FMc2, assembly GCF_041008525.1. Lineage (NCBI taxonomy): Bacteria > Bacillati > Actinomycetota > Actinomycetes > Frankiales > Frankiaceae > Parafrankia > Parafrankia sp. FMc2. Next base: position 1,869 of record NZ_JBFLUG010000254.1, read on the forward strand.
CCCGCGGCGAGCACGGCGTTGCGGGCGATGTCGCCCGACTGCTCGCCCACCTGGCCCACGCAGCCCCACACCACATCGTCCACCACCACCGGGCCGATGCCGGTTCGTTCCGCGAGGGCCTGCAGCACCTTGGCCGACAGGTCCACCGGATGCACCCCGGACAACGCACCGTTGCGCTTGCCCACCGGGGTCCGCACGGCCTCCACGATCACCGCGTCACGCATGCTCTTCTCCTTCGTCGAACGACAGTTCTGGATTCCGTTCCCACAACTCATGCAGCGCGTCCCGGCGCTCCGGCCGGGACAGCCCGCGAAGATCCGCCGTGCCTGTCTCGGTTACCACAACATCCACGTCATGCCCCGGGGTGCTCACCGGCCGGGACAACGCGGGCACCAAAGTGGACCGTCCACTGTGCGCGGTGACGGTCGCGATGATGCTGAGGCCCCCGACGGACCTCGTCGCCGCGGCCGTGTAATCGGCGTGCCCGCCGACGCCGCCCAGCACGGTGGTCGCGGTGCCCTCGACGTTGACCTGGCCGTCGAAATCGATCTCCACCGCCGTGTTGACGGCGAAGAGCGGTTCCGCGGACAGGCGGCCGAGGTCGTGAGTGAACTCGATCGGACGGAGCAACGGCCGGCCGTCGGCCCACTCGTACAGCCGCGGTCCCCCCGCGAGGTAAGTGCACACCGGGTCACCGATCAGCAGGCCACGCTCGGCGAGGCCCACCACGGGTTCGGGCAGCATGCCCGTTTCGATCCGGACGGGGACCTTCAGCTCGCCGAGCATCGCGGCCGCCACCGGTCCGGGCCCGACCTGGACCCGTGCCCCTTCGGGAATCAGCGCCAGCACAGACTGCGCTATGGCGAGCTGCTCCTCGCGCGGGGTCGAGTCCGGCAGGGTCAGCGGCGGGTCCGCGCTTTCGCCGACGACGACCACCTGATCCCGGGACAGCCGGGGCCCCGCGTCCGCGCGCGGATGCCCGGGTGCGACCACCCCGGCCACTGTGGCGCCGGCGGCGATAGCGGCGCGCTGCCACGACACTTCGCTGCCGAACGCGAACCCGTCGCCATCCGGGACCACACTCGCGACCAGCAGGTCGGGCCGCCACAGTCCGTGCAGCAGCGCGGGAAACGCCGACAGCCGGACCGGTGGGAACCGGACCGTACCCGCCGCCACGCCCTCCCGCAGGCCCCACCCTGGCATCGCGGTACGCACGTCGGCGAAGGCCGCGAAGTCCAGCCCTGGATCCGCTTCCGGCATCCAGCCCAAGATCAGACGCACTCCTCCGGCCCGCGCGGCCGCCGCCGACAGCTCCGCCGAAACGGTGCGGGGCGCGCCGAAACCGTCCCCGAGTGCGATGGTCATGCCCGGCCGTATCAGGCCGGCGAGCGCGGTCACCGTGGCAAGCCGAGCACCCGCTCGGCGAGGATGTTGCGCTGGATCTCGCTGGTGCCACCGAGAATGGTCTGCGCCCGGCCGACCAGCATCCGGTGTACCAACGGATGCCCGGCCGCCAGCGCGTCCGTCCCGAGTGCCGACGTGGCGAGGTCCCCGAGGTCGCGATACACCTCGGAACTCACCAGCTTCAGCACCGAAAAGGCCGACGAACTCAACTCGGTGTCCGCACCGACCGCCCGCAGCCAGGTGGCGCGCAGGAGCCAGATCCGGCTCCACAAAGCGGTGATGGTGTCTTCGAGGACCGGGTCCAGCAGGCCGTGCTCGCGCGCCGCGGTGGCGACCTCGCGCAGCGCCTCGAACATCCCGACCGCCTGCGCGCCAAGGGAAAGCCGTTCCTGACCCAGGGTCGCGGTGGTCACCCGCCAGCCCTGACCCACCTCGCCGAGCACGCTGTCCCCGGCCAGCCGGACCTTGTCGAAGAACACCTCGCTGAACTTACTTTCGCCGTCGAGCTGCCGCAGCGGGCGCACGGCGATGCCCGGCAGCGTCATGTCGACGACGAACGCGGTGATCCCGAGGTACCGGTCCTCTCCTGTCCGCGCGATGAGCAGACCGTAGTCCGCCGACCCGGCAGCGCTGGTCCACACCTTCTGGCCGTCGATGATCCAGTCGTCGACGTCGGCCCGTGCGCGGGTGCGCAGCGAGGCGAGGTCGGAACCGGCGTCCGGTTCCGAGAACAGCTGGCACCACAGATGGTCTCCGCGCAGAATCGGCGGGAGATACCGCCGCCGCTGGGCCTCGGTGCCGTGCCGCATGATCACCGGTCCGGCGAGATCCGGCCCGACGATGTTGAGCTGCCGCGGCACCCCGGCCCGCGCCGCCTCTTCGGCGAAGATCGCTTGCTCCGCCACGGAAGCGTCCCGGCCACCGTGCTCGGCGGGCCAGTGCAGGCAGGCATATCCCGCCTCGTAGAGCGTGCGGTGCCACTGCCTGCCCGCGGGCACGTCCGTCAGCTGTGGGGTGCCGCCGTAGTCGTACAGCTCCTCCGGTTTGGGTGCGCTCGCGAGCCAGTCCCGCACCTGGGTGCGGAATTCTTCGGCCGTCACGCCCCCGTCCACCGCGGTTCCCGCTTCTCCGTGAAGGCGATCGCGCCCTCCTTGGCGTCCGCACTGGCGAAGACGTGCGCCGTCGCCGCCGCGATCTCCTCCTGGCCCGCGCCCTGGGCCTGCGCTAGCATCAGTTCTTTGGTGACGCGCAGTGCCAGCGGGCCGTTGCGGGCGATCGTGCCGGCCAGCGCGAGCGCCTCGCCGAGCACCTGGTCACCCGGCACAACCCGGTTCACCAGGCCCAGCTCGGCCGCACGGGCCGCGTCGAACGTCTCGCCGGTCAGGGCCAGCTCCAGGGCCCACGCCAGCGGGATCCGCCGGGGCAGGTTCGTGCCACCGCCCGCGGCGACCAGTCCGCGCTTGACCTCCGGCAGGCCGAACTTCGCGTGGTCGGCCACCACAGCCAGATCACACGCGAGCATGAGTTCGAACCCGCCGGCGACGGCGGTACCGTTGACCGCGGCGATGACCGGCTTGGGGTATGCCCGCTGGGTGAACACCTCGAGGCCGGGCCGGGACTCGTCGATCATCGCGCCGCCTGCGGCGAAGGCCCGCAGGTCCATCCCGGCGCAGAAGGCCCGGTCACCGGCCCCGGTGAGCACCACCGCGCGGACGTCGGCGTCCTGCTCGGCCGCGACCAGCGCTGCCCCGATGCCGGCCATGGTCTCGGCGTCCAGCGCGTTCCGGGCCTCTGGCCGGTTGATCGTCACCACGGTGACCGCGTCGTGACGCTCCACCAGAACACTCATCCGTTACTCCTCGATGACTAATGTAACGTGATTCCGTTTTCTTTAGTTGCTGTTATTTGCGACGAGTTTCTTCACACTGGCCTGGACGAGTTTGACCTTGGCGAGGATCTCATCGGCAGTGGCGGTCCAGGTGAAGGGCTCAGCATCG
>NZ_JBFLUG010000255.1:0-5240 GCF_041008525.1 Parafrankia sp. FMc2
ACTCCTTCGCCCCCGGCGCCACCGAGTCCTCAAGATCACAGAAGATCTGGTCAGCGGGAAGGCCCTGCGCCTTACCCAGCATCTTCGGATTGGAAGCCGGAACCGCCAGACACGACCGGCGAGCACGAGCGGAGCGAGCTTGGGCAGACACAGATACTCCCGATTCGTCTGTCGACCGGTCGCGGAGGCGACTCCGGTAACGCACGGTGCGACCCCCGGATCGCCACCGGAAACCGGTCGTCTTCTTCAGAAATTCACCGCTGAACGTCTCGTCGAGAAAAGAAGCGGGCCGGGCCGCCCGCGTGACCGGGCCGCCCTGTTTTGCTAACGCGAAAGGGAAGCTCGGCGCCGCCACGAGTCGACGTGCTCGAGCAGCATCTCCGCCAGTTGTTCCTTCCGAGGCAGAATTTCCGTGCTGGGCCCCACGAGGGTTACCTCGGCGACCGGTTCACCTGACTGGCCCGACACGACCGTCGCGATGGCGGAGCGCGTACCAGCATGCTGGGTGTTCTGGGCGATCCGCGTCCTCCTGATGTCCTCGTACTCGACGAGAAACTGGTCCACGAGTGCGGCTTCCTCCGGCTTCCGTCGACGCAGGTACGCATCTCGCTGCGCGGCGGGAAGCGCCGCGAGAATCGCCTTGCCACCGGCCGTCCCCAGCATGGTGCGGCGGATGTTGTTACGTGCCGCGAAGCCCGCCAGCCTGTCCGCGCCGAACTCCGACACGTAAATCAGGTGGTCACCGGCCTGGACGCCGACAAAAACCGTGACACCTGCCGACTCGTAGAGCGATGCGATATCGGCGTCTGTCACCATCCCGGCGCGGAACCCACCGCTGGCCAGGGTCAGACCGTAGAGTGCCGGGCCGAGATAGAACCGATGGCCTTCCTCGTAGACCCACCCTGCCGCAAGAAGCCCTCGGACGAATCCGTGAACAGAACTCTTCGGGGCGTCCAGCGCCCGCACCAGCTCGACAAAAGTCATACCTGGGTTGTAGACGACTTCTTCGAGGATGCGAGTAACCCGGTCGATCGTCCGGTGGTTCTGTGGGGCACCCTCGGGCTTCGGGGCCGGAACATCGGTCATGGCCAGTATTTAACCCCACCCCCGACGGGTCACCCGCTCAGGCCCCGACGAAGATCGGCGCGCGCTTGCCGATTGACGCCTGGATTCCCTCCTGGAAGTCGGCCGTCCCGAGCAGGACCGCCTGTGCGGCAGCCTCCAGGTCGAGAGCCGCCGAGACCTGCGAGACGAGATCACGCCGAAGGGTCGACCTGATCGACAGCAGGGACAGCGGCGCGGACTGGGCGATCTCGCGAGCCCACGCCAGCGCCTCGTCCCGCGGATCGCCTGCCGTGACACGGTCACACAACCCGATCGCGAGCGCCTCGGTCGCCTGCACCGAACGCCCCGTGTACAGCAGATCGCGTGCCTTCTGGTTCCCCACGACCGTCGGCAGGGTGACCGAGAGACCGAAACCGTGGTGGAAGCCCAGCCGGGCGAAGTTCGCGCTGAACCGCGCGTTCTCGCCGGCGACCCGGAAGTCGGCGGCCAGCGCCAACCCGAGACCGCCGCCGATCGCGGCGCCCTGCACGGCGGCGATGACGGGCTTGCGCGCGGTGAAGATGGTGAACGCCTCGCGATAGACCCGGCGCAGCCCGTCCGCGTCGACGTCACGGAGATCGGCACCCGCGCAGAAGTGACGCCCTTCCGAGCAGAGCACCACGCAACGGACCTCGGGCATGGCGTCGACGCGCAGCAGGGCCTGCGCCACCCCACGGAGACTGGCCTCGTCGAAGAAGTTGTTCGGCGGCCGGTGCATCTCCACCACCGCCACGTTCTCCTGGCAGTCGATGGTGACCAGGTCCGTCATGGGGCTACCGGGGCCGGGAGCGACTCGTGGGCCTCGACCGTGCGCGCGGGGCGGTCGACCTCGCCCACCTCGCCGAGCCGCGGCAGCTCCGCCCGAATCCGCCGGTGGCCCGGGATCGCGAACGGCGGCCGATGGTCTCGTGACATCCCGCGTGCCTCCTCTGGTTCGCCGCCGCGCAGGACGGTGACGATCATGTCGCGTGAGGTGCGCTCGACCATCGCCGCTGACCGCGTCACGCCTGTGCCTGCGCGGTTACGGACCTCGTCAGGTCGCTGAGGACGACCCCGGTCACCGGAGGACCAGGTCGTCGCCAGGCACCCTCGTCCATGCCGCCGCGACAGTGCCGTCGCGGCGACGTCCTTGCGTGCACGGGCCGCGTTCTCGCAGCCCTTCTGCGTACAGCGTTTCTGCGTACAGCGCTTCTGTACTCAGCAGCTCTGCACTCAGCAGTCGTGCATGCATATTTACGAACTTTCGTTCGTACTTACGAAACTAACCTACCTCGACCTGAGCGTCAACAGAGGTGTCAGACGGCCCGTGCGGCCACTTCCGGAGCGACACCGGGGTGGGCAGCCGTCCTTACCAGGCGCTCTCAAGAAGTGACACGAGATCCTCCCTGGTCGCCGGGCGCGGGACACGGGTGATGGCCCAGTCGTCCATGGCATGACCGACGATCTCCGGCAGGATCTCGCGGTCGATTCCGACGTCGCGGAGACGGCGGGGCACACCGACGGCCGTGAGCAGTTGCTCGGCGGCACCGATCGCCGCCGCCGCCTCGTCGTGGGGCCGGCTCCCGCCGCCGAGGATGTCCACGATCTGGGGGAGGCGTCGCTTCGTCACCTCGGCGTTGAATCGCATGGTGAGCGGTAGGAGCATCGCCTCCACCGTCCCGTTCGCCGCTGTGGAGCGCGGGCCGACCGCGTGCGAGAGGGCCTGGGCCAGGCCCGCGCCGGTGTGGTCGCTGCCGCTGCCCGCCAGGAACGCGGCGAGCATGAGGCGTAGGCGTGGCTCGTTGTCCGCGGCGGTGTCGAGGCGCGGCAGCCACTCCCGTGACAGGCGGAGAGCGTGCGCCAGCTCGGCGTCGGCGAGTGGATCGTCCGTGTGCGACTGCAGCCCTTCGACAGCCATGGCGAAGGCGTTCAACGCGGACGACCGGACCAGCGACACGGGCGCGGTGCCGGCGATCACCGGATCCATGAACAGGCCCGTGGCTCGGGTCTTGGGGTCGAACAGGGCCAGCCGCTCCCCGGTTTCCGGGTCTCGCACCGCGCTGCCCGCCTTGGCGTAGGCCGTGGTCGGAGTGCTGGGGATGATCCACTGCGGCAGCTTCGGTGCGGTCAGCTTCGGGCTGACCAGGCGGCCGTCGACCCGCCGGGTGCAGAGATCGCGAGCGTCGGCCTTCTCCGCCAGCAGGATGCTCGCGGCGCGGGCAGTCACGATGGCGGATCCGCCGCCCAGCGCCACCACGGCGTCCGCCGCGGTCGCCTCCAGGACCTCGCGCGCGCGTTCGACCGCGGGCAGCGGGCTGTGTTCGCGGACCTCGTCGAACCATCCGGCGAGCCGGTCACCGAGCGCTGACTCGACCTTCGCCACCGCTTCGGCGTGGCGGCGCATCGAGCCCCCGCAGAACACGACCGCCCGCCGGAGCCCCGCACGGTCGAACTCACGCGGCAGGGCAGCCAGCGCGTCCTCGCCGGCGAAGACACGGACGGAGGATGTCACGTGTCTGACGGTAGGAAAGATCATGGCATCCTCCTGGGGGCCGCGACAACAACCCTGGCCGGGTCTCGTGCAGCCTAGCCCAGCGTTCGCATATAAGGAACGTTGTACGCATAGGGGATCAGGCTGGACGGCTGCGGCTGCGGTCGCCGGATGGTCAGGTATCCGCCAGCCGGCTGTGCCGTCGGACCAGGGTGCCGATGAGCGATGCGCTCAGAATGGCGGCGAACACCCGTACGAGCTGCATCGTGATGACCAGCCCGACCTCCGAGCCGGACTGGACCGCGACAGCCGTCACCGCCGGGAGACCACCCGGGGTCATTGCCAGGTATCCGGCGAGGTCCGGAATTCCGGCCATGCGGGCAAACACGATCCCGATCAGGGCGCAGCCCCCGACGCTCGCAACCAACTGCACCGTCACCAATGGGAAGAGCCGTATCAACAGGCGGATCGTGGCGGCGGTGAAGGAGAAACCGACGGCCAGCCCTGTGATGGTGTAACCGAGATTGAGCAGCGGCTCCGGAACCTCAAGCGGAGTGGAGGTCATCAGCGCGATCGCCATGGCGATCAGCATCGGGATGACCAACCGTGAGCCGCTGAAGGTGAGGACCTGCGCGAGGAGCAGACCAACCCCCAGGCACAGAGCCGTGAACAGCAGGCTCTGCCACAGGACGGGGTCGGCGGCGGGCCCGAGGCTCGCCGGAGCGAGACTTCCCGACCGGTCGAGGATCGGCGCAACCGCCGACAGCGAAACCACGACAAGCACCACGCGCGCGTACTGGACGGCCGAGACAATCGCGTCGTCGGCATCCAGCTCCTTGGCCATGGCCGAGACTCCGGAGGCAGCGCCCGCCATCGAGGCGAAGATCGCCGTGGCCACGTTCACCTTCGGCGACAACACGAGAACCAGGCCCGTCAGCATGCTGAAGATGAGGGTGACTCCGACGCCCCCGAGCACCTCGACGGGCTGACTCACCAGCTGCCGGATCACGGCAGAGTCGATCAGAGCGCCCGCGCTGACGCCGATCAGCGCCATACCAAAATGCCGCGCCGGCTCAGGAAACCGCCACGGCGCCCGGAACGCGAGTGTGAACGCGGCCCCGCCGACCAGGCCACCGAGCAGGTACGGCGCCGGCGAGTGGACGAGGTGCATCAGTATCGTTGCGGCGACGAGGATGGCCACGCCACATAAGCCTCGCCTACCCTCTCTCGCGATGATCTCTCTCTGCACTACATCACACTGCCTGTGCCGGAAGACGAAGCTGCGTTATCGCGGGTGAGAGCGACAGCGAGAAGCGGCGGTGGGATCCGCCGCCTCGGGCGGGATCGAGCACCGGGATTGTCGCTGACGGTTCGACGGACACGTCTCTGGGCACGTCCTTCTCTCCTTCGCAAAACCGCACCGGAGGTGACACGGGCCGCGGGCATGACAGAACATTCGGGAATACAAAGCGAGCGGAGGCGCGGCCGTCATCAGCTCGCCCTCGGCGCCAACCGGGGGATCAGCAGCGGCGCGGAAACCGGGCTCTTCGCAGTTGACCGGAATCTGTGTTGGTCCGATTACGCGACCTTCGGACGGGCGGTAACCGTGGGTAGCCACTGGGGGCGGGTGGAACGGGAGGCGGTGTAGCGGGCGCGGCGTTGCTGG
>NZ_JBFLUG010000256.1:0-5222 GCF_041008525.1 Parafrankia sp. FMc2
CACGATCAAGACCCTGCTCAAGCGCGTTCAGTACCGGCCCGACCTGATCGCCGGCTTCCTCGGCCAGACCGAGCTGATCATCGACCCGGAACCGCCGTAGCCAGACCCCGACCATTCAAGATCTGTAACCCCCGGTTGTTCAAGGTCTGACGGGGTAGGTCCCGATGCATGTCTTCCGACGAACGGAGGATGACAGGACCAGACAACAACCGTCAGAGATCATCATGGACTACAGCGAAAGCCTAATCGACGATCTGCAGGTGGGCATCATCATCACTGGTGCCCACAGCAGGACCGTGCTACACGTCAATGCTGCGGCGTGCGGCATCCTGGGCCGCACGGCGGAGGAGATGATCGGCCGATCCTGGCGCCGCCTGTTCTCCCAGCCGGACTTCGAGCTGTTCGCCAGATACGAGCGCAGAATCATCAAACATGGCCCAAGTGGCTCTGGTGAACGTTTTCCGCCGTTTCGCATAGGATTCGCCCGACCGGACGGCGAAGTCGTGCACGTCCAGGTCTCATCCACGTTGACCCACGAGTTCGGCGAGCTGTTCGGAGGCGACGGACCCTTCCTGGTGAGTCGGTTGGAGAACGTGACCGACCGGGAGCGGATCGCCAGTTACCTACGGCTTGTCCTGGACCACAGCCCGGTGTCGATGGTTCTGATCGACCGCTCAGGTCGCCTCGCGTTCAGCGCAAGCGGGCGCACCCCGCAGGAAATCGAGGACATCCTCGATGCCGAGAAGACGTCCGTCTTCGAAGCCTTCGCGGATCACAAGGAGTCGCTCGCGATGCTCGACGCCGCCTTCGAAGGCAGCTCGCCGGGCTCGAAGCTTGTCCGGGAATACGGACGTCGCTTCGACCTTCACATGATTCCGATCACTGACGCGGCCGGCCGGGTACAGCTGGTCGCCGCTCTCAGCACCGACGTGACGGAACGGGAACTCGCCCTCTCCGGCCAGGCCCAGCTCGCAAGCCTGGCGGAGCAGGCGTTGGTCACGCCTGAAGCGGCCGACCTCTGGCAGCACGCAACCGCCGTGCTGGCCAAGCAGCTCAGTGCTGCGGCGACGCTCCACGAAGTCGACTTCAGGTCGGCCGACGCACACAGTCCGCAACCCTCGGTCGGCGTCGGGCCCCCGCTGCCCGACGCGGTGGTCTCGAGGGTTGTGTCCAGCGCGATCGACATCGGTCACGCAACCACCCATGCGTCGGCCACGCCGGAAGGCCAGCAGATACTGGCGGCGCCGGTCGGCTTGCCTGGCGCCTCGACTGCCGTGATCACCGTGCACCGCTCGGGACCCGACGCGCAGCCGTTCAGCAAGCGTGACGAACAGTTCGTCGCCGCTGTCGCGAGCGTGCTCGGCTCCGCCGCGGCGCGCTTCGCCTCCGAACGGGAGATCCGCTACCGCTCGACGCACGACGGCCTCACCGACCTGCCCAACCGCTCATGGCTGCTGGATCGGCTGACCCACAACCTCAAGCTGCACCGCACGGGCGTGGTCTTCATCGATCTCGACGGCTTCAAGACCGTCAACGACACCTACGGCCACCAGGCCGGAGACGAGCTGCTCCGCGAGATCGCCCGCCGCCTCCGGGCGACTGTACGACCCGGCGACGTGGTCGCTCGCCTCGCCGGGGACGAGTTCGCCGTTCTCTGCGAGCGGGTCGGTTCGCCAGCGGTCGTCGAAAGGCTGGCCCAGCGCGTGCTCAGAGCGATTCAGGTGCCGGTAGCGCTCCCGGACGCGACCGTGCGCGTCTCAGCGAGCGCCGGAGTGGCGATCTCCTGCGCGGACCTCGCCGATCCCGACCGGCTGCTCAATGCTTCAGACATCGCGATGTACGCGGCAAAGCGCGCAGGAGCTGGACGGTGCATGGTCCATCAGTCCTCCATGCACCTCGACAACCCGTGACTCAGCCCGAGGCACTGGGCTGGCTTCGAGGACGCACACCATAGCGGGCGGCGGGGCCGCCCGCACCTGCCGTGGGATCACTGTCCGAAGAACGGGGCCCACCTCATCTCGCTTGTTGGGATGCGGCTAGGAGGTCCTCGATCGTTACCAGCTTCTGGCGGGGGCGGGAGTTCTCGCGGCCTCGGCGCTTCTCCTCCAGATCGATCCTGTTCCACGCCGCCTTGTCCAACAGGTGCTCGACCCGGTCGCGGAGCAGGTCCTCGAACTCTCCGGGCGCGTGCGGCGGGTCCTGGAGCCTGTCCATCCCGAAGTCCCGCAGGATGCTGTCGACGGTCTCCTCGGCGTCCAGTTTGTTGCTACCGATGATCCCGCGCGGTCCTCGCTTGATCCATCCCGAGCAGTAGACGCCGTCGATGGGCTCGTCGCTTGATGGGTCGACGACCCGGCCGGCCTCGTTCGGAAGGGTCGCGGTGGCCTCGTCGAAGGGCAGCCCGTCGACGCGGGTGCCCCGGTAGCCGATCGCGCGCAGCACCATCGAGGTCTCGATCCGTTCGGTGGTGCCGTCACTCGCCCGGAAGCTGATCGCCTCCACCCGGCCATCGCCTTCGATCGCGATCGGCTCCAGCCCGAACCGGAACCGGATCGCCTTCCCCTCGGCTCCGGCGCGGCCGGCCGCCCGCAGCAGCACCTCTTGCTTGCGGCCCCCCGCACGGCCGACGCGCTCACCAACCTCGCCAGCTTCGCCGCCCTCGCCAACCTCACCGTGGGCGACAGCTTCGCCGCGCTCCCTGACCTCGCCCGGTTCGGCGAGCAGGGTCAACCCTTCGACCTGGTCGAGCGCGAGCAGTTCGCCCTGCGAGTACGCCGCGTGCTCCGGGCCGCGCCGTCCCACGACGACCACCTCGGTCACCTTGCTCGCGGTCAGTGCGTTGAGCGCGTGCTGGGCCATGTCGGTGGTCGCGAGATCCGAGGCCGGTCGCAGCAGCACCCGAGCGACATCCAGGGCCACATTGCCGTTGCCGATCACCACGACCCGGTCGCCATCAAGGTCAAAAGCTTCCCCAGCATGCTCGGGATGGCCGTTGTACCAGGCCACGAACGCCCGGGCAGCGTGCACGCCAGCCAGTGACTCGCCCTGGATCCCGAGCTTCCGGTCATCGGGCGCCCCACCGGCCCAGAGCACCGCGTGGTGATGCGCGAGCAGCTCCTCGATCGTCACATCGCGTCCGACCTCGACGTTCAGGAAGCACGAGACGTCGGGGCGCGCGAGAACCCCCGCGAACCGGTCAGCCATCTTCCGAGTGTTCGGATGGTCAGGCGCGACCCCGGCCCGCACCAGCCCGAACGGCGTCGGCAGCCGCTCAAGCATCGTCACAGAGACACCGTTGATGTCACTGAGCACGCCAGCCGCATAAAAGGCAGCCGGTCCGGTGCCCACCACGGCGACGCGTAGCTCGGCCTTACGCGCCGGCAGCGCCCGACGTGTGAACGACAGCGAGCCGACCCCGACCAGCGGGTTCGCCTCGAAGTACTCGGCGTTGATCGCGAGGTACTCCGAGAGCCCGTCGGGCAGTTCCCAGTCCGAGTGGACCGCCTCGACCGGGCACTCGTCGACGCACGCCCCGCAGTCGATGCAGGTCGCGGGGTCGATGTAGAGCTGCTCGGTGGTGGTGAAATCCGGGTCCCCGGGCCGCGGCCGGATGCACTGGACAGGGCAGACGGTGACGCAGGAGCCGTCGTTGCAGCAGCCCTTCGAGATCACGAACGTCATCAGGTGGCGCGCCCTCCGTGGTCGGTGGCGGCGCCAGGATCGCCGCGCGAACGAACCCACGGCACCCCGGAGCAGCTATGTAACTTGTTAGCCTAACACGACTAGCGTATCTTGCAAGGGCACCAAAACTACCCGAACACAGGCACGTTGACGCTCAAACCTTGTGTTGCCATAGTCGTGTACAAGCTTGCCTTACGGTCACCCAGTGGTGAGGATCTCCATGAGTACGCCATCAGACGTCGTCGTCACCGATTTCGATCACCACTCGGCGGAGTTCGCCGTGCGGCCCTTCGAGGCCCTCGACGAGCTTCGCGAGGCCGCCCCGGTGGCCTGGTCGACCGCGCACAGCGGCTTCTGGGTCGTCACTGACCACAAGAACGTGGTCGACGGGCTGGCGGACTTCCGGACGTTCTCCTCGACGGCCGGCCCGGCCATCCCGGTCAGCCCGTTCGGCGCCCGGCACATCCCAGTGGCCTTCGACCCGCCGGAGCACGCGATCTACCGCAAGGTTCTCAACGAGTGGTACAGCAAGGTCGAGCTCTCCCGCCGCGAGTCGGAGATCAAGGCGATGGTCGAGGACATCGTCCGCGGTCTGCGCGACAGGGGTAGCTGGGACTTCGTTTCCGACCTCGCCAACGTCTCCCCCGGCGCGGTCACCCTCGGCATCCTCGGCTGGGACACTGGCCAGCGCCTTGAGCTGCTGAACGTCATGACCGAGTCGCTCCGCAACCAGGCGAACCCCGACCCTGTGGTCAAGGACCAGAACGCGCAGCGCAACGTGTGGTTCCGCGAGCAGATCCTCCGCGAGGCCAACGACCGGCGAGCCACCCGCCGCGACGATCTCATGTCGGTCCTCGCCAATGATCCGATCATCGACGGCAAGCAGCTGACGGACGAGGAACTCGCCGACATGGTCGTGCTGCTAATCCTCGCCGGCTTCCACACCACCAGCGGCGCGCTCTCCTCCCTGCTGGTGCACATGGAGCGCCACCCCGAGGTCAAGAAGCAGCTCGACGAGAACCGCGGTCTGATCCCGCAGGCGATCGAGGAGATCATCCGCATCTACTCCCCCGCCGCGGCGCACGCGCGGGTCGTCACCGGGGACACCGACTTCGGTGGCGTGTCGATGAAGAAGGGCGACTGGGCCCTCTTCGTCAACATGGCCGCCAACCACGACCCGAGTGCCTTCCCGGAACCCGAGAACGTCGACCTGAGCCGCAACCGGGCCAAGAGCGTCGCCTTTGGATGGGGCGTGCACCGCTGCCTCGGTCTGCACCTGGCACGGATGATCCTGCGGTTGGAGGTCGAGGCCGTCCTCGACCTGCTCCCGGGCTACGAGATCGATCTGGACGCGACCATCCGCTCGGACCACATGGGCCTAGGCTACTTCTACCTCTCCGTCCCCGCCCAGGTCTCCTAGTACTCCAGCCGGACTTTAGTGATCATTTTGATCTGATGGGTCATGGTTGAGATGCGACGTTGAGGTGGAGCCGGTCCAGGCACGCAAGAGGCCACCGGTGATCATCGAGGTTTGTGACGAC
>NZ_JBFLUG010000257.1:0-5110 GCF_041008525.1 Parafrankia sp. FMc2
CGGGCCGTCAAGCACGGACTGAAACGTGTGCAGTACCGGCCCGATCTTCTTGTCGGGTTCCTTGCCGAGACCGGGCTTGCTTGGGAAGAGCTCGGATCAACATGACTTCTCGCATTAATCATCAGTACGAGGCGGTCGCGTGCCGGCTCGCCACCACCCTTGACGATCTCGATGTTGTCGGGCCGCGGTGGGAACCGACCTCGGGCGGGCTGACGAAAGCCCGCCGGCGTACCGCACTCCGCCAAAGCGACGACCCGCAGCTTCGGGAACGCCGAACGCTTCTCACCCGACCCGGCGTAGCCGAACTCGGCGGCGTTCTCCTCGGTGTCGGGCACGTCGACCTCGAACCCGTCGACCGCGAGCAGCAGCCGGCCCCGCAGCCACGCCCCCCACGTCGAGGGCGTCGCGACCTGCCCGGCGACCCGTTCGAACACCTCTGCTATCAGCTCCCGGCCCAGCCTCTTACGCGCCTGGGTGATCCCGCCCGCCGTCGGTGGCGGCCCAGGCCGCGTCCCAGCAGCCGAACCGGTCGAGTGACCCGGTGACCTTCGCCGCGACCTCGACATAGTCGTCGTCCGGAACAGACACATCCCCAAGGTCAGATAGGCCGTCACATGCGGCGGCAGCTTCCCGCCCGCCCGCCGCGCAGCCACCCCGCAGGCATCGACCGCCTCGTCCACCGCGTCCCGAGACACCGCCGTCACCAACACCCCGACCGACACCTGGTCCGGGGACACCCTCGAAGCCACGAACCGCGACCAAACCACCCACCAGCACCGCCGCCACGCCGTACCAGGCCCACAACGGAGATCAACAAACCGCGGGGCTTCAAGATCCAACTAAGTTAAACGGCATTAATTCAAGATCCGTACTGGGCGAAGGCGACTACCCGGCTGTCGGCGCCGCCATCTCGTCCACTTCCTCCTGGTTTGACTGCCTCCATCAAACCCGGTACGGGACAGTCCTTCGGGCGCATCAGGACCAAGACTCAAAACAGCATCCTCATTGTGGGGCGGGGAGGGGTTGACAACATGCTGTCAATTTGACAACCTTCTGTCATGTACGGCACGGATCGTCACCCGCTTCCCCGGCTCATCGATGAGGTGCTGCGCACCCAGGGCCGGCTGCTGGCCGCCTCTGGGGACATCGCCGCCGAGGACGGTCTCACCGGTGCGCAGGGTTTGGTACTCACCGCGGTGGTGAGGGCGGACCGGCCGCCGACCGTTCCGCAGATCGGCCGCAGCCTCGGTCGCGCGCGCCAGTCGGTACAGCGGCTGGCGGACATTCTCGTCGAGCTGGGACTGCTGGTGAGCAAGGAAAATCCGGACCACAAGCGTGCGCCACTGCTCGTGCCGACAGAGGCGGGGCGTGCGGTGTACGCCCGGCTGAACGAGCGAAGCCGGTCGTGGATCGCCAGGGTGAGCGAGGGAATCAGCGAGGACGATCTCGTCGCGGCGACGGTGACGCTGCGAGCGTTGCGCGACGGACTGCAAAGGGATGCGGCGAAACACTGAGGAGACCGTGATGTGGGAATTCAGCACCGAGCCGGAGTTCCAGGAGAAACTGGACTGGATGGAGCGGTTCGTCCGGGAAGAGGTGGAACCACTCGACTTGTTGTTCCCCTCGGTCGGCGATCCCTACGACGTCGGCAACAAGGCGTCGCGGGCGATCCTGGATCCGCTGCGGGACAAGGTGAAAGCGCAGGGGCTATGGGCCTGCCACCTCGGTCCCGAACTCGGCGGCCAGGGCTACGGTCAGCTGAAGCTGGCGTTGATGAACGAGATCCTCGGCCGGTCACGCTGGGCACCCACGGTGTTCGGTACCGCCGCACCCGACACCGGAAACGCCGAGATCCTGGCCATGTTCGGTACCAAGGACCAGAAGAAGCGGTATCTGCGTCCATTGCTGGACGGCGACATCGTGTCGGCGTTCTCTATGACCGAACCGCAGGCGGGTGCGGACCCGAAGGAGTTCTGCTGCCGTGCCTGGCGCGACGGTGACGACTGGGTGATCGACGGGGAGAAGTGGTTCACCTCCAACGCCCGCTTCGCCGCGTTTCTGATCGTGATGGCCGTGACGGACCCGGACGTGAAACCGTACGAGCGAATGTCGATGTTCATCGTGCCGGCCGAGACGCCCGGCATCGAGATCAAGCGCAACGTCGGCACCATGGGCGATACCGAAGATGAAGGCATCCACGGCTACATCCGCTACCACGAGGTGCGAGTACCCGCCGACGCGATGCTCGGCGGGCCCGGCGAGGGTTTCCGGGTGGCGCAGGCGCGCCTCGGTGGTGGCCGGGTACACCATGCTATGCGCACGGTGGGCCAGTGCCGGCGGGCGTTCGACATGATGTGCGAGCGGGCCCTTTCGCGTCGGACACAGGGGGAGCGGCTGGCGGACAAGCAGCTGGTGCAGCAGTTCATCGCGGACTCGTGGATCGAGCTCGAGCAGTACCGGCTGATGGTGCTCAACACCGCGTGGATCATCGACACGCAACCGCACGGCGCGGCGCGAACACACATCGCGATGTGCAAGGTCGCGATGGCCAAGGTGTACCACGACATCGTGCAGCGGGCGCTGCACATCCACGGTTCGCTGGGCACCACGAACGAGCTGCCGCTGGCCGAAATGTGGATGAACGTGCCGATGCTCGCGCTGGCCGATGGGCCGACCGAGGTGCACAAAGTCACCGTCGCGAAGCAGGTTCTGCGCCGCTACCAGCCGGCCGATGGGCTGTTCCCGAGTGAACACCAGCTGCCGAACCTGGAAGCGGCCAGGCAGCGCTATGCGCACATCCTCGAGGAGCACGCGTCATGAGCGAGAACCTGTTCGATCTGACCGGAAAGGTCGCGCTGGTGACCGGCGGCAGCAGGGGACTCGGCCGCGAGATGGTGCTGGCGTTCGCCTGCGCCGGGGCGGATGTGGTGATCACCAGCCGCAAGGCAGAGAACTGCCAAAGCGTCGGGGGCGAAGTGGAGGCGTTGGGGCGCAAGGCATTGCCGTATGCCTGCCACGTCGGCCACTGGGACGAGCTCGAACTGCTCGCCGACGCCGCCTACGACGCGTTCGGCAAAGTGGACATCCTGGTCAACAACGCCGGGATGTCGCCGCTGGCGCCGTCGTCGGTGGAGACCTCGGAGGAACTGTTCGACAAGGTCGTCGGCGTGAACTTCAAAGGCCCGTTCCGGCTGGGTTCGCTGATCGGCTCCCGGATGGCCGCCGGTGACGGGGGCTCGATCATCAACGTGTCCTCCTCGGGTGCGCTGTTCCCGCTGCCCGGGTTCGGGCCTTACGCCGGCGCGAAAGCCGCGCTGAACGCGCTCACCACGGTGCTCGCGCTCGAGTACCGTCCGAAGGTACGCGTGAACACGTTGTCCGCCGGTCCTTTCCTCACCGACATTTCCAAGGCGTGGACGGAGGAGGACAGGACCAGGATCCGCAGCGCGATCGGCCACCCTGGCAGGCCCGAGGAGATCATCAGCACCGCGCTGTACCTGGCCAGCCCGGCGTCGAGCTACACCACCGGTGCCTTGCTCCGAGTGGATGGCGGGCTGTACTGATGACCGCGCAGGTGGACCTGAGCGGAGTCCTGCGGGAACGGGCCGGCGTGGCCGCGCAGTCCTGGGCGCCGGGCGTGGAGGTCGTGGACGTGGCGCCGTTGACCGGCGGGGCGTCCAGCCTCACCTTCGTGGCCACTCTTCGTGGCGTGCCCGACCCGCATTCCCGGATCGTGCTGAAGGTGGCGCCGCCCGGATTGCCGCCGGTGCGCAACCGGGATGTGCTGAGGCAAGGCAAGTTGATGAACGCGCTCCACGGCAGGCCCGGTGTGCGGGTGCCACCCGTACTGTTCTCCGACGCCGCCGCACCCCCGTTCGTCGCGATGGGCCTGATGCCCGGCGAATGCGTGGAACCGGTGCTCGCGGACGAACGCGACCCCGCTCGCTTGGGTGAGGTTCGTGCACGCGCACTGGACGCCGCGAAGGTGCTCTCCGCCGTGCACGCCGTCAATCCGGAGCAGGCCGGTCTCGGGGACGAGCCGGTCGTCACGCTCGGCGACGAGATCGACCGCTGGACCCGGGCGTTCACCACGGTGCCCGCTGATCTGCAGCACGATTACGAGGACGCGGCGCGGGCCTTGCACGCCACGATGCCCGCAGCCCTGCCGCCGGTGGTGAACCACGGCGACTACCGGCTCGGCAACACCCTCTGCGAGGACGGCCGGGTCACCGCGGTGATCGACTGGGAGATCTGGTCGGTCGGCGATCCGCGGGTGGACCTGTCCTGGTTCGCCTACTTCACCGACGAAGCGGGACACCCCGGGATGCGCGCCCCGGGCCCCACCGGGATGCCGAACATCGCGGAACTACTGGCCGCGTACGGACAAGACCTGCCCGACATGCGATGGTTTGACGCGCTGACCCGGTACAAGGAGGCCGGTGCCACCGCACTGCTGATCAAGCGTGGCCGCAAGGCAGGCGACCTTCCACCCAGCATGGAGCGGATGGTGCCCGCCATGCCGATAATGCTGCGCGAGGCACGGGAATGGGTCTCCTGAGATGGCGGAGCTGACGGGCCGCCGGATCATCGTGACGGGCGGCGCGAGCGGGATGGGCGCCGGGCTGGTTCGGGCCTTTCCCCGCTACGGCGCCCGTGTCGTGTCGATGGACATCAACGCTGAGGCGGGTGCGGACATCGCCGTGGGTGCCGGCGCCGGGTTCCTGCACTGCGACATGACGGACCAGGACTCCGTCGACACGGCTTTCGACCGTGCGGTGGCGGAACTGGGCGGGCTGGACGTACTGGTGCACGCCGCTGGGATCGCACCACGTGCCGCCGCGGAGAGCATGGCAGCGGCCTGTGGGACCAGGTGATGGCGGTCAACGCGCGGGGCACCCTGCTGACGAACCAGGCGGCCTTCCGTTGGCTACGGGACGGCGGCGGGCAGATCGTCGACTTCGCGTCCGCCGCCGGGATCCGCGGCAATGCCACTTCCACTATTTGGATCTTGGCTGGCTGTGGTGTGTCGGTTCGGGTGGTTCTGCCTGGTTGGCGGCATGATCGGGGGCTGTGGCGGACACGGGGGCGGTGGCGGGTAGCCAGCTGACGG
>NZ_JBFLUG010000258.1:0-5097 GCF_041008525.1 Parafrankia sp. FMc2
CGCCCGTGGCATCGACGAGGTCCACCAGGCTGTCAAACACGGCCTGAAACGCATGCAGTACCGACCTGAACTCCTCGTCGGGTTCCTCACCGAAACCGGACTGACCTGGGAACAGCCCTGATCAACAGAACTTTACACATTAATCATCAGTACGACCGCGACCACACCGACGCGGCCCGGTCGACCAGCGAACCGCGTAAATGGCCCTTGCGGGGTTCGTTTCCATCCTCGCACCACGGGACGCTCGCCGGCCGCGGCGGCGCCTGCGGTGCCCCGTCTACTCAGTGTCGATGATGCGCCGCACCTACAAGTCGCCCACGAAACTGGGCTTCGCCCTGGCACAGCGGGCCTTCTCGCCCGAAGGCCACGGCATGGTCCTGATCTCCAAACCACAAACGACTACGGAGCGCTACCGGAGAAGCCTTGGTGGCGCGGGCTGGCGAGGCATTGACATCGCTCAGGCGCTGACCTAGATCCACCGGACATGTGGGCGCATTGTGTGCGCGGATGCTCCGGCACGGCGCGGCATCGGCCGGCACGTTCCGGCACCGAAAACGTCCTGACCTCGGATTTTGCGGCACGGGGCGGCACGTTCCGGTATGTTCCGATACGCAGTGTTTCGTCTTGTAATCGAGTAGCAGGGCGTAGCGGGAGTCGACGTAGACCCTCTCAACGTCTGTCGTCGCGTCCCTGAGCGGGGCCGGGTACGACCGATGCCTCGTGTCGGGCGTGCCGGATGATGGCGCCATGACGCTCGAGACGATGCGCCTTGCCGCGAGTGGCGGGACGGACGCCGGTGGCCACGCAGTGGGGGAGACCCCCGGAGAGGGAAAGCCGGGGGCGGGCGTCCCGGTGACTGTCGCCGCTCCACGGCCCGCGACGTCCACGTCCGCGCTCGGGTCGGCGGCTCGCGGTGCGGTCATCGTCCTTGCGGACGCGCGGGGGATCACCGGGTACGTGCTCTCGGTGTGCGAGCAGTTGCGCGACGAGGGATGGTTGGCGTTGACACCGCACCTCTACCATCGCGACGGCATTGCCGAGGTGCCCGTGGCCGAGGGCGCCACGAAGATGCGGACGCTGACCGCCGACGGCATCGCCGCCGACCTGGACGCGTGCCTGGAGCACCTGGCCGCCACCGGGTTTCCGCCGGGCCGGACCGCGGTCATCGGCTTCTGCATGGGTGGTACGGCGGCGTTTCTCACCGCCGCGCGCCGCGGCCTGGGCGCCGCGGTGTCCTTCTACGGCGGCGCCGTCACCGAGCCCTACTGGTCCGGAGCCCCGCCGCTGCTGGACGTCGCCGGCGGTCTGCGCACCCCGTGGCTCGGGCTGTACGGCGAGAACGACACCTGGGTCACGCTGGAGGAGATCGGGCAGCTGCGTGCCGAGGCCGCCGGGGCCTCGGTGCCGACCGAGCTGATCAGCTATCCGGGCGCGCAGCATGCCTTCCACACGCCCGAGCGGCCCTCGACCCACCACCCGCAGGCCGCCCGCGACGCCTGGGACCGGATGCTGCGGTGGCTGGCCACCCACGTCGGCCCGGCCTAGGGTCAGCAGCAGGCCTGGTCGCGACGGGCTCCGCGTCAGCTGCCATCGACGGGTCGTCTGGTTGCGGGTCGGCCGGTCGAGCCCTCGGTGAAGCCGACGAAGCTGCGGGTCCGGCCGCGGGGATCCGAGGTTCCGGTCATGCGAGGGCCCCAGGCGACCATGCCGCCGTCGGCCAGCACCGCCGTTCCGGTGAGGAAGACGCTGTCCGGGCCGGCGAGGAAGGCCACGAGGCCGGCGATGTCCTCCGGCCGGCCGAGCTCTGGCCATGGCTGGAACGTGGCCAGCTGGGCTTCGATGGCGGCGGCGTCCCGGCCCATCACCAGCGGGGTGTCGACCAGGCCGGGGCAGACCGCGTTGACCCGGATGCGGTGGGCGGCGAGCTCGACGGCGGCGTTGGCGGTGAAGTTGACGACCGCGGCCTTGGCCGCCGAGTACGCGGTCAGGCCGCCACCACCACCCAGGCCGGCGACGGAGGCGTTGTTCACGATCACTCCGCCGTCACCCTGGGCGATCATTGCTCGGGCGGCGTGCTTCGTCCCGAGGAACACCCCGCGGCTGATCACGGCGAAGGTCCGGTCCCAGTCGGCGGGGTCGGTCTCGACCAGCGGCCCGAAGGCTCCGCCGATACCGGCATTGTTGAACATGATGTCGATCCGGCCGAAGGCGTTCACGGCGGTGCCGACGAGCGTGGCCACGTCCGCCTCGTCGGTGACGTCGGTGGGCACGAACCGGACACGGGCCGGGTCGGCGACCTCGTCCAGCAGCTGCCCGGCGTTCGCCTCGTTGAGGTCGCCGAGGACGACCCGGGCACCCTCGGCGAGGAAGCGCAGCACGCTGGCCCGGCCGATGCCGCTGGCGCCGCCGGTCACGACGGCCACCCGGGTGGTGCGCAGGTCAGGCATGGTGGCGGTAACCGTGGAAAACTGGGTGAGTAGTCACTCACATCCTCCCTCAGCGGCCGCGGTGGTCCGCTTTTCCGGGTTCCTGCGGGTGGGGCATGCTGTGCACCGGCGGCGCCGCGCGCTGCTCGACCACGGCGGCCAGCCGCTCCGCCGCCGCTCGGTACTCGGCGAGCAGCGCGTCCTCGCCGGGGTAGTCGAACCGGTCGGTGAACGACGGGCTGGCGGCCGGATCGAAGTCGGGGTGCTCGCCGTACCAGTCGACGAGTGCGGCCAGGGCGTCGAGCGGGTCGACAGCCGGGGTGTAGCCCAGCTCGCGGCGTGCCTTCTCGGTGCTGACGACGACGTGGGTCGCGGTGGTGCCGGCGAGCGGGAGCAGCGTGGTGGTGGCCTCGACGGCGATCTCCCGGGGCAGCCCGACCAGCTCCAGGTCGGCTCCCATGAGCCGGGCGATGGCCGACGCCCAGTCGCGGAGCGACCAGCTCGTCGCCTCGCCCGCGTTGTAGACCTGGCCGCTGGCCACCGCCGGGGCGCCCACCACGGCCAGGACGAACGCGGCCGCGTTGGCGGCGGCACAGCGGGTGTGGATCTGGCCGCCGCCGTCGGGAAGGATCATGAAAGGGCGGCTGTCGCGTACCCGCCGCACCACCGACCACTCGGCCGGCCGGGGGTTGTTCGGTCCGAACAGCATCGGAAAACGCACGACTGCCGCCCCCGCGTGGTGCGTGAAGACGGCGGCCTCGGCCTCCGCGAGCCGGCTGGAGAACGCCAGGGCCGTCGGCGCCGCCGTCGCCGTCGCTGCCTCCGCCGCCGGGCCGGTGCCGTCCCGGACGACAGGATGATCCTCGGTCACCGGGACCGGCAGCGGGCTCTGGCCGGGGCTCGGGAAGAACCCCTGGTACACGGGCACCCCGCCGACCGCGACGAACTGGCCGCATCTCCCGGCCAGCGCGGGCGCCAGATGCCTGAGCCGACCGTACATGGCCACCACGGCGTCGAACTCCCGCCCGCCGAGGGCTTCGTCGATCGACGCGCGGAAATGGGGGTCGCCGTGGATGTGCTCGACCTCGGCCAGCTCGGGCGGTTCGTGGGAGCCCCGGTGGAAGAGGGTGACCTCGTCGCCGCGGGTGAGGAGACCGCGCACGACGTGCGGCCCGGTGGGCCCCGTCCCGCCCACCACCAGGACCCGCATCGATTGCCTAGATCCGGTAGAGCTTGGTGGCGTTTCCGCCCATGACCTTCTCCCGCGTCCCCGGACGCAGGCTGAGGATCTTCTCGCTGACGATCCCGAGGGGGTCGGGGTGCAGGCAGGTGGGGTGCGGGAAGTCCGTCTCGAACATGATTCTGTCCTCGCCGACCTGGTCGATGAGGTGCTGCAGGTCGCCGCGGCCGGTCTCGAACCAGAAGGTCGCGTACCAGTTGTCGCGGAAGTACTCCGAGGGGAGTTTCTGCAGCTTCGCGGCGTGCTTGGGCGCGTTCTCCGCAAGCTCGTAGTCCATCGCCTCGAGCATGAACGGCACCCAGCCGATGCCGCTCTCGACGGAGACCATCTGGAGCGCGGGGTGCCGGTCGAACATCCCGGAGTAGGCGCTGTTGAGCAGGACCCGGGAGTTGTTCTGGAACAGCGACGCGCCACCGATGGCGGGCTTCACGTAGTCGTCCTGGCTGGGCCAGTACGTGGTGCCGAAGTACGACAGCGAGGTCTGGCTGGCGCCGATGTGGAAGTGCACCGGCAGCTGTAGGCCGGCGCAGACCTCCCAGAACGGGTCCCAGTCGCGGTGGCCGAGGTCCGGTGATCCGGAGTCCTGGGGGTCGGCGGTCATGTTGACGCCGCGGTAGCCCAGCGTGGCGCACCGCTCGGCCTCACGGACGCAGGCCTCGATGTCCCACGCCGGCATGATCGGCATGGGCAGCAGCCGGTTGCCCGACTCGGCCTGGACCTCGGCCATCGCGTCGTTGTAGAGCTCGACGCAGAGCCGGAGCAGCACCGGGTCCTGCACCGAGTTGCGCAGGTTCTGGCCGCCGATGCCGATGGCGTTCGGGTACAGGACCTGCGTGTGGATGCCGATCTCGTCCATCAGGGTCAGCCGGGCCTTCGGGTCCCACGCGGCCGGGTGCACATCGCGGATGCCCCACGAGCCGCCCTGGGAGTCGCGGAACGCGTGCTTCTTCCCGTCGTGGTCGACGGTGCCGCCGGAGCCGGCCTTGCCGAACGTCTTGCCCTCGATGACCCACATGTCCGTGCCGTCGATCCGCTCGACGTGGGGGACCCGGTCCTCGTACCCCTTCGGCGCCCGTTCGGTGAACAGGTCGTGGCGTTCGGTCATGTGTGCGTCGGCGTCAACCACGCGCAGACCAGCCAGTTCGCTCATGCGGATCCCTAAGGTCGGTGTTGTTCGGGGTTGGTGCCCCGGATGCCCGGGGCGACGGGGTGTGGCTGATGCGGTCCTGCTGCACGGTGGCTCGAAAGGAATGGCCGCCCTGTCGTTCTGGACGCCCTGGCCGCTGATTCAGATCTGCTGCGGGCCGTCGCTGTTTAGGGACCTGCTGGCGGGGCTGTCCGTGGGGTTGACCTGCGACAACAGGAGATCGGGCGTGGAGGATCGGCCGCTGGTCTGGGTCGGCATCGATGTGGGCAAGGCGACGCATCACG
>NZ_JBFLUG010000259.1:0-5095 GCF_041008525.1 Parafrankia sp. FMc2
GTCAGCGAGGCGGCGAGTCCGGCACGGGAACACATGGATGGAAAGTCGCACTCAACTCGCTGGTCAACCTCTTCCCCGGCCGACTACCTTTCTGATAATCTCCATGGAGTAGGCTGTTCATCTCTGGTTTACACGAAAATCGTGACAGGCTCGTGCTGGCACCGCCCGGTGCCGTAGTCGGTCTTGTCCCGGGCGCACACGTAGGCCGGGTGCAGCCTTCCTTGCGGCCCGTGCTGGTAGCGCACCGTCATCCTCGTCCCGCAGCGGGCGCAGGCCAACCAGGCCCGGCCAGCAGGGCCGGGCCGTCGCGCACCAGGCCCGGGCTCGCGGCCCGGGACTGGTTGGCCTGCATCCGCTGCATGTTCCGCTCGTACTGCTCGACGCTGATGTAGGACGGCAACACCCCGGGCAGACAGACGGTCCACTCCGCCCGCTCGGTGCGCACCCGCCCGGTGAACGGTCTACCCGCCTGCCGCCGTCTTGGGTCCAACCTGCTGCGGCCATAGACGTAGGGAGCCGCCGGAAAATAACTCCCGTTCTTGATCAAGGAGAGATGTGGGCAGTCCCGGGACAGGGCCAACATCAAATCCAGGAGTTATTTTCCGGCGGCTCCTAGATGCCCGCGTAGGCTGGGTTACGCAGCATGTTGTGCACCGCCGCCCGGCTGGGCCGCCGCCAGCTCACCTGCCCACGCCCGGGCCCCGCCCGCAGTCGCACCCCGACCTGGATGCCGTTGTCAGCCAGGAAACACAGCACCGCGTTCACCGTGCCGAACCGCTCGAACAGGTCGAAGACCAGCCGGACCACCGTCTGGACCTGCTCGTCCGGGTCCAGGACCACCTCACCGGACTCCCGGCGCACGAACCCGATCGGCAACGGCACCGCCAACTCGCCACGCCGGGCCTTGGCCAGCCGCCCGGACCACATCCGCTGCCTGATCAGATACAGCTCGGCCTCGCTGATCGTGCCTTTCAGCCCCAGCAGCAACCGGTCGTTGTGCTCGGCCGGGTCATAGACCCCGTCCAGGTCGGCCAGCAGCGTTCCCGACAGGGCACACAGCTCCAGCAGCTGATGCCATTCCCGGCCGGACCGGGCCAGCCGGGACATCTCCAGACCCACCACGATCCCCACGTGGTCCAGCCCGACCTCGAAGACCAGCCGGGCAAACCCCGGCCGGGCCTGCGCACCCGAGGCCGAACACCCAAGATCCTCATCGATCATCAGCACCCGCGACCGGGCCCACCCCAACGCGACCGCCCGCTCGACCAGCCCGTACTGCAACCGGGTCGACTCCTGATGATCGGCAACCTGCTCGGCGGTGGACTGCCGCACATACACCGCCGCCAGACGATCACGATGCCACGGCTGGACCTTGCTCCCCGCACGCTCCCGCGCGTCAGCCGCGACACTCGTCCCGCTCATTGCCACACCGCCCGCTCGCCGGTGTCGGCAGCACCGTCATCCGCTCCACCAACAGGCCCAGCAGACGCCGCACCGCATCCCGGTTCGTCTCCGGGAACGCCTCCCACGGCGGCACCACCGCGTCCGCCAGCGCCACGATCACCCCCGCGCTCCCCGTCAGCCCGCGCATCCCGCAGCCGCCGAACCGCCGCGACCAGCGCCAACAGGCCATCAACCCCAACCACGAGGGCGTTCCCCGCCCCCGGCTCGCCTATGTGTGCAGTGCGGCTTGCTCCTTGAAGCCGGGTTCCGTCAGGCCAAGGACCCGCACGTCGTCTCCTTCGGCCCGATCCACCACGTCACCGGCCACAAGATCCGCGTCTACCTGTTCACCTGCGTGCTCACGCTGCTCGGCGAACTGGAAGGCATCGGCGAGACCGTGCTGCTCCGCCAAGGCGAACGCGGCCGGCCCCGCGTCCGGCAGATGCTCACCCGACTCGGCCCACTCCAGCAGCAGCTGCACGACCTGTTCGATCTCGGGCGGTACGCGCCCCGGCGGTGAGTTAGGCACTACGCCCACTTCAAGATCGAAATTTCTCTGGCCGGCGAGAATGCTTACGAGAGACCAAGGTCATTGGAAACTCGGGCTAGGCTACCTCCGGCCGCCGTCCTCACCTGCGTCCGTCAGACGAACTGCGTCCGAATGCTCCTGTCCGCCCAGGGGCAAGTGGTGGGAGCGCGGGCCGCTGTGTGCGTTGCGTGGGCACGGCCGCCGGTGCCATGGGAACGGACCCGGGACGTCCCGGTGCGTGATACTCCCAGCCGGCGTCGCGCCAGCGGTCGCCGTCGAGGCAGTGCCGCCCGTCGACGACTGCTCGGCGGCGAACGAGATTCGCCAGCGCCACCGGGTCCAACTCGGCAAACTGGTCCCACTCGGTGAGCACCACCACGGCCCCCACGTCCGCCATCGCCGCTGATACCGAATCGGCGTATTTCAGCTGTGGGTGTACCCGGCGGGCATTGTCGTTAGCTACCGGGTCGTATACCGTCACCGCTGCCCCGAGCTGATGCAGCGTCGCCGCGACGGCGAGGGCCGGCGAATCACGCACGTCGTCGGAGTTCGGCTTGAAGGCGGCCCCGAGCATCGCGATCGAGCATTGTTCCAGGGTTCCCCCGGCTGCCGCCCGGACCAGGTCCACGATCCGGCCACGCCTGCGCAGATTGATCGCGTCGATCTCCTGGAGGAAGGACAGCGCCGGGCCGACGCCAAGCTCGTCGGCCCGGATGGCGAACGCACGAATGTCCTTCGGAAGACAGCCGCCGCCGAAGCCGACCCCGGGCTGCAGGAACCGGGGGCCGATGCGTGGATCCTGACCGAGGGCCGCAGCGAGGGTGAGCACGTCCGCGCCGGCTGCTTCGCATACCTCGGCCATAGCGTTGATGAAGGAAATCTTTGTCGCGAGAAACGAGTTCGCGGCGACCTTCACGAGCTCCGCGGTAGCGTAGTCGGTTATGACGACCGGAGTACCTGCCTCGATGATAGGTGCGAAAACCCGCCGCAGCCGGGCCTCGGCTTCCAGCGAAGTCACCCCGAATACCAGCCGATCCGGACGTAGAGTGTCCTCTACCCCATAGCCCTCCCGCAGGAACTCCGGGTTCCAGGCCAGCTGGACACGCGCCCCGGCCGGCGCCAACCGAACGAGCATCTTCGCGAGCGCGACAGCCGTGCCCACCGGGACAGTGGATTTTCCTACGACAAGGCAGTCCCGCCGCAGGCGTGGGGCCAACGCCGCCACCGCGGCGTCCAAGTAACTCAGGTCCGCCGCATCACTATTATCTTGCTGGGGCGTGTTCACGCACAAGAAGTGCACGTCTCCGAACTCGGCCACTTCGTCATACGATGTCGTGAAATGCAGCCGGCCGGCTTCCAGATTCTTACGGAGCAGCGGTTCCAGGCCCGGCTCGAAGAACGGAGCGTCGCCGGCCGCGAGGCGAGAGATCTTCGTCTCATCGACATCAACGGCCAATACTCGGCAGCCCAGTTCGGCCATGCATACGGCATGCGTAGCTCCAAGATACCCGCTCCCGATGACGGTTATCGACTGCGCACCAGTCTCCCGCTGCTTGTTCATTCTGCCCCGTTCATGGCTGCCCCGTTCATGCGAAGCAGTCGACGTTTACTGATTTCTCAACACCATGGCAGCTCAGGGATGACAGCCGCCTGGCAACAGGCCATCGCACCGCGTGGGCAGGGCAGCGCCCGACCGTCGACCGGCGTACTGGCAAGGATTTCGGCATTGTGGGCCCTGGCCAGGAAAATCCCGCAACGTCAGAAGTCCACGACAACCCGATCTCCGTGTTCAATTAACCCCCCGGGAGGTTTAATCTCGCGATCGAGGGAATAGAATCGACCGCCTCGCGCGAGCAGTCACGCCAGGCTGACCTGGTCCACATAGAAAATTCTCACCTCGTAACGCAGGCCAGCCCAGACCCGGGAGCGGACACCTGACCAATTGCCAGCCGTGAACTCAGCCAGTCGTCGCTGTGAGTCGCCGCTGCACTCCGTGGTCGAGGTTCTCCGCCGCTACCGCGATGATGTTCGCCGAGTGTCCCGGTCGCGCGCTGGCCGCGATACGGCCGTCTGGCGACGTGCGGAGCGGTTGAATTTTGCGCTCGTCGGGGCGATAAAAGACGGGACGATAGTCGACTTGGTTGAAGAATTTGGTCAGCCTGCCATGATCATTGTACTCGACGATGAGTGCTGGGCGGCAGCGGCGTAGCAACTGCTCGGCACCCGCCAGGACCTCTGGCTCGTGGCCCTCGACATCGATCTTGACCAGTGCGACGTCCGACTGGTCCCCGATAATTGTGTCCAGCCGAACCATACGTACTTTTTCGGTTCTGCCGGATTCGTCGCCAACGGGGACAATCTGGTTCATTGTATCGTTATCTAGTGTGAGTAGGGCCTCTGTGTCGGCCTGACCGACAGCGCACTGATGAAGTGTGACGTTCGTCAACCGGTTCAGTACGACATTCTCCGACAGTCTCGAGAATGTCGACGACGCTGGCTCGAATGCAACGACGTGTACCCCGGGAACCTTGCCGGCAAGCAGCGTATAGCTGCCCACATTGGCTCCGACATCTACGAAGACGTCGCCGGGACGGAGGTAGTCAAGCACGAAGCGCATCGAGTCCCATTCGGGCAGTCGGCAATAAAGCATCATGCTTGCGGCTGTGCTATGCGGATAGCAGCGCATCAATGCCCCGCCAGGCAGCCTGGTCGTCACAGGCCGGCGAGCCGTCCGTTCCCAGGCCTGCCAGCCGACATAACGCGACACCGCGCGTAGCCGGCTGTGGCGTCGTACCTCCGGGTGGTTCCAGATGTAACGGACAGTGGTGTAACTTATGTGCGCTGCGTGCGTAACCCGGCTGGGCGACGAAGGGAACATGGGCTGAGTGTCTCTGATTTACAACACCTAGTCATGATCATAATAGGTGCGTGTCTGTAACCTCGGGAGCCTGCCAGGCCGGATCTTTCGTTCCTTGGCAGGGTGTGATCGCGGGCTACTACTGATGATTAATGCGAGAAGTCATGTTGATCCGAGCTCTTCCCAAGCAAGCCCGGTCTCGGCAAGGAACCCGACAAGAAGATCGGGCCGGTACTGCACACGTTTCAGTCCGTGCTTGACGGCCC
>NZ_JBFLUG010000025.1:0-76293 GCF_041008525.1 Parafrankia sp. FMc2
ATCAGCGCACTACGCCTGGCCGGGCACAAGAGCATCGCCCCCGCCCTGCGGGCCACCGCCCGCAGACCCGAGCGCGTCCTCCAGATCATCGGCCTGATCAGCGAAAAGGGACTTTGACGGAGCCCTGGTCCACTGCCCACCCAGCTCGCCGGCCCAGTAGGTGTTCACCGAACCGGGACAGCCCGCCGGCTCGGAGATGATCACCTCGACGTCCTGAACCGTCTCGACGGGGCCTCCGCAGCTTCCGGCGGGTGGCTGCTGGTCCGTGGACGCGGCGCCGTCTCCGGCGGTCGTCGACTCCAGCCCGGCGCATCCCGCCAGCAGACTGCTCCCGAGTACAGCGGCGAGCATGCTCGCCAGGACCGTGCGCCTGACCCCCATACCGCTACCGTATGGGCCCAGGTGGACAAATGGTCCGGTTCGTCGGCGCGCAGACAGCTCCGTGCCGGGCCTCCGGCGGGCCGGTCCCGTCGGCGGGCTCCGCCCGGCTGGCCGGCCAGGCCGCGGCCTGGCCGCGGCCCTCCGGGCGGCGGATGACCGGGGTGAAAGTCGGTGGCTGGTCGCCCGCCTGGGTCCGCCCATCACGTCTGGATTTTGGGTTAAAGGTGGTACTTTGCCGCCATAGCCTGCGTTTTGCCTGGGCGGAACCTCGCGACCAGCGAACCTGACAGCCGCCCGGAATCTCCCGGGAGGAACCATGCGTGCGAACGGTCCGATCGGTTCTTTAGTGATGGCGGCCGTCATCTTCGCCATCGCGATTGCTGCTTGCTCCACGGTCAGCACCGGTAGTGAGGCGGTCGCCTGTAACAGTCCCGGTGTGTCTGCCGACGAGGTGAGGATCGGCTTTGTTTTCTCGGACTCCGGTGCGGGCAGCGGCGCCCTGTCTCCGTCCCGCGCCGGCGTCGACGCACGACTCGGGCTGGCGAACGAGGAGGGCGGTATCCACGGCCGGAGGATCGAGTACGTCATGCGTGATGACGAGACCTCGCTCTCTCGGAACGCACGTGCTGTCAAGGAGCTCGTCGGGAAGAAGTCCGTGTTCGGACTCGTCGCCGCGACGGTGACGCTCAATGACGCGATGGTGCAGCTTGACGAGCAGCAGGTGCCGGTGGTCGGGCTGGCCGCCGAGGCCACCTGGGCCGCGCATCAGAACATGTTCAGCTTCATCTACACGGACTCACCCGGGGCCGTCGCCCGCTATGTCGGGTCAACCGGCGGGACCAGGGTCGGCATCGTCATCACCGGCACGGCACCGTCGACGCTGGAGCTCGCGGCGAAGTACACGGACTCACTACGCGCGGTCGGTGTCGCCTCGGATCTGGTTCCTTTCTCCGCGGCGAGCGACAGCCCCGTGCGCACGGTGCGGGAACTCGCGGAGAAGGGAGTGAACGCGCTGATCGGACTGTCGACGCTGGATGATCTGGCCGCGATCATGCAGGCCGCTCGCGATGAACACCTGGACCTCGCCGCCAGTGTGGCGCTGAGTGGCTATGACCGGCAGTTGCTCGCCACCACCGGCCCGACGATGTCCGGGCTGTCGTTTCCCGTGTACTTCCGCCCCTTCGAGGCTGGTGGAGCCGCCATCGACCGTTATCGCGAGGCGGTCGCCAGGTTCGCTCCGGAGATCGGGCAGCCTGATCGACAGATGGCGATGTTCGGCTACATCTACACCGACATCTTTCTACGGGGCCTGGAGCTGGCAGGCCCCTGCCCGACCCGTGAGGTCTTCATCAGTGCGCTGCGCAACGTCACACATTATGACGCGGGCGGTCTGATCTCCCCGGTCAGCTTCCGTGACAACGCCGGAGAGCCCAGCCCCTGCGCCGCGATCGTCCAGATCAACGCGGCCGGAGACGCCTTCGATGTGGCCCGGGAACGTATCTGCAGCGATGGCGCCGGCTGACCGGCAGGCGTGGGTCGGACCGGCGAGGTGGGCTGCCGAGCCGAGCCGAGCCGAGCCGAGTTGAGCCGAGCTGAGCGCCGAGCCGTGGCGTGGCGGGTCGGTGCGGCGGGTCGGCGGGTCGGCGACATCTGGCAGGGCGCCGCCGGGGCAGCTGGACCGGTCCGAGCCGTCCCAGGCGGCCTCCACCCGCCCGCTATCTCATGCAAGACCTCTTGCATGAAATGGCGGGCGGTGCGACTGTCATCGGTGACATCCACTGGTTCGGCACTTCTGGAGGCGGCGTGACGACCTCGGAGCTCTCCGCGGGTCCGATGGACCCCACGCGCGACGACCGCAAGTCGGCGGCCCTGGCAGCCCAGCGTGTGCACGCCGATGCCGGGGCGCGGGTCGTCGGCAACTTCCGGGAGGGCCGTGAGATCCTGCGCAGCTCCCAGGTGCGCCAGGCCGGTGCGGGTTCCGACCAGATGGACCCGGATGACGAGTTCTGCCCGGTCTTCTTCCTCGACGGCGACACCCATCGCCGGCGGCGTACGTCGATCGCCCGCTTCTTCACCCCGAAGGCCATCAGCTCCCGCCACCGCCTGGTCATGGAGCGCACCACCGACGAGCTGCTCACCAGGGTGCGGGCCGACGGGACGGGGCGGCTCGACGAGCTGAGCTACAAGCTGGCCGTCGCGGTCGCCGCGGAGATCGTCGGCCTGACGAACAGCAACCAGGCCGGTATGGCGAAACGCATCCAGGCGACCCTGCTCGGCACCCGGCTACGCGGCATGCATCCCGTCGTCCGCTTCGGGGCGCAGGCCGTGACCGCCGTGCACGGGATCCGCTTCCTCCTCCACGATGTGCGCCCCGCGATCAGAGCCCGCCGGGAGCAGCGGCAGGAGGATGTGATCTCCCATCTGATCGAGGAGGGCTACCCGGACAAGGCGATCCTCATCGAGTGCATGACCTACGCCGTGGCCGGCATGGTGACGACCCGTGAGTTCATCGTGATGTGCGCCTGGCACCTGTTCGACGACGATGCCCTGCGCGCCCGCTTCGTCGCCGGTGACGAAGCCGACCAGGTCGCGATCCTCGAGGAGATCCTCCGGCTCGAGCCGGTCGCCGCGATGCTGCACAGGCGCGCCACCGAGGACGCCGACCTGGGAGTGGGCGCCGTCAGAGCGGGAGATCTGGTCGCGGTCAACATCCGGGCCGCCAACGTCGACCCGGAGACAGTGGGTGCCTGCCCGCACGCCCTCGACCCCGATCGGGCCGGCCGGGAGAAGGTGGTCGGCTCCTACATGAGCTTCGGCGACGGCAGCCACCGGTGCCCCGGCGCGCAGGTGGCGATCGCCGAGACCCGGGTGTTCCTGGATGCGCTTCTGCGCCTGCCCGGCATCCGCCTCGAACGCGCCCCGGACATGACCTGGTGCGACGGGCTCATGAGCTACGAGCTGCGCGGCGCCGTCGTCACCTGCTCATCCGCCTGACCTCACCAGGTCGAGGTCACCAGACCGAGATCACCCGGCTTCGTGACCAGGCGCCTGAACCATCAGTTGGATGGCAGGCAGGCAGACAGGCAGTGAGGTAGTCAGTCAGTCAGTCAGGCAGTCAGTCAGTCAGCCGGACCGGGCCGGGCCGGCGCTGACGGGGGTGCGGTGAGCGCCGCGGCGGCCATGTCGAACAGGTCGGTGACGTACGGCTCGTAGGAGACGTCGCCGCCGGTGCCTGGAAACGCAGGTTCCCCGGTGCCTGCGGCGCGGACCTCGCCGAACCCGGCCAGCGCGGCCAGACAGAGGCGGACCAGATGCGCCAGCCGCAGCGCCCGCAGCGGGCCGGGAACCTCTGCCAGCTGGTCGAGGATCGCCACGGACACCTCGTGCCCGACCGGGCCCGCCGGCCTGCCGCCGGCCCACCACGGGTGACGGGCCGGCGGATGGGAGCTGAACCGGCCGAGGAAGCCCACGTAGTGGCTGCCCGGCCGGCGGGCCTCCTCCGCCAGCGGGCGCATCAGGACGTCGAACAGCCCACGGACGGTCCTGTCCTGGTCCTGGGCGCGGAACGTGGCCAGCAGCTCGGCCCGCCGCCGGTCGAGCGGCGGGACCCGGTGGGCGACGATCGCCTCGAGCAGGCCGCGCTCGCTGCCGAAGTGGTACTGCACGGCGTTGTTGTTGCCGTTGCCGGCGGCCCGGCAGATGTGCCGCAGCGACACAGCTTCCAGGCCGTGCTCGGCGTAAAGCCGTTCCGCTGCCAGCAGGAGCCGCAGCCGTGCCTCCTGGGACCGCGGTCCGGCGGCCGCGGTCTCCCACTCCGAAGCTGTCTTCCGCCCCGCCTCGACCGAGGTCAGCTCCGGCTCCGGCGACGGGGCGGACGATGAAGGGGCGGACGGCGACGGGGCGGACGGCGATGCTGGCAGCATGACTAACAGTATTCGGCCTGGTGCCCGTCACCCTCGCCTGCCTCGTCGTCGACGACTCCGAGCTCGGTCAGCAGGCGGGCGCGCAGGGCGGTGAAGGTCGGGTCGGAGCGGTGGCGCGCACCGCCGATCCGGACCGGCTCGTCCAGGGAGAGCCGGCCGTCGGTGAGGACGGCGACCCGGTCGGCCAGCAGGATCGCCTCGTCGACATCGTGCGTCACGAGCAGCACGGCCGGCCGGTGGCGCCGGCACAGGTCACGCAACAGGCTGTGCATACGGATCCGGGTGAGCGCGTCGAGTGCGCCGAACGGTTCGTCGAGCAGGAGCAGGCCGGGGGAGCGGACCAGGGCCCGGGCGAGTGCCGCCCGCTGGGCCTCCCCGCCGGACAGTGTCGCGGGCCAGGCCCGTTCCCTGCCGCCGAGCCCGACCTCGGCCAGCGCCGCGGTAGCCCTGGCACGGGCGTCCCGGTGCCGCAGGCCCAGTTGCACGTTGTCCAGCACTCTGGCCCAGGGCAGCAGCCGTGGGTCCTGGAAGACGACCGCGTCGCGTTCGGGAACGGTCGCCTGCCCGGTGGCGTCGGAGTCGAGACCCGCGAGGATGCGCAGCAGCGTGCTCTTGCCCGAGCCGGACCGTCCGAGCAGCGCGACGAACTCGCCTGCGGCGATGTCCAGATCGATGCCGGCCAGTACCTCGCGCCCGGCGAACTCGCGGCGCACGCCGCGGACGCGCACGGCAGGCTGGGAGGCGCCGCCGCCCGCATGCGCCTGCGGAGCGGTCGCGGTCGGGCTGGGCACCGTCGGGGCGGGGGCGGCGGTCATCTGGCCTCCAGGCCGCGACGCCACACCAGGGTGCGGCGTTCGAGCAGGCGGACGAGAGCGTCGGAGAGCAGGCCGAGGACGCCGTAGACGGCGAGGCCGACAACGATGATGTCGGTCTGGCCGAACGTGCGGGCCTGGTCCATGAGATAGCCGATCCCGCTGGAGGCGTTGATCTGCTCGCTCACCACGAGGATCAGCCACGAGATCGTGAGCGCGAACCGCAGGCCGACGAGGAACCCCGGCAGGGCGCCGGGCAGGACCACCCTGCGGATCAGCCCGAGGCGGCCGAGCCGGACGGTGTGGGCCAGCTCCACGAAGCGCCCGTCGACGCCGCGGATCGCCGCGAAGGTGTTGATGTACACCGGGAACGCGGTACCCAGCGCGACCAGGAACACCTTCACCTCCTCGCCGATGCCGAACCACACGATCGCCAGCGGCACCAGGCCGAGGATGGGAACCGCGCGCAGGATCTGCACGGGCGCGTCGACCAGGTCCTCGCCGAGCTGGAACAGCCCGGACACCAGCGCGACGGTGACACCGAGCGCGAGTCCCAGCGCGACCCGACGCAGCGAGATCACCAGGTTGTCGCCCAGTGTGCCGTCGGCTGCCAGGGAGTAGCCGGTGTGCAGCACCGTCCACGGCCCGGCGAGGACGTCCTCCCGGATCCATCCCGTGGACGAGCCGACCTGCCAGATCGCCACCAGCAGCGCCGGGCCGAGCAGCCGGCGCAGCCACTTCGGTATCGGCCGCCGGCGTGGCCGGTCCGGGTCGGCGAGCGCCAGCGTGACGCTGCCCGGCCCGCCCGTGGCCGGAGCGGCGGCCGCCGGCGCCGCGGAAACGGTCTGACCCGCGGCGGTGGGAGCAGCGGCGGTGGCGGTGGGAGCGGTGGAGCCGGGGGCGGCGCCGAGATCGTCGGCGCCGCCACGGTTGCCCAACGCGAGCGAGGTCACGAGAACGACCCGCCCTCGCGGGCCTCGGACTGACCGCCGTCGACACCGACCGGGATGTCACCGGCGATGGTGATCCGGTGCATCACCCGGTCGAAGCCGAGGTGGCCGTAGTCGGTCGGGACGAGGTGGGCGGTCGCCCGGTTGTCCCAGAACGCGATGCTGTCGGGCTGCCACCGGAACCGGACCGTGTACGCCGGGGTTGCCAGGTGGTTGAAGAGCAGGCTGAGGACCTGCTGGCTCTCGGTGTTGGACAGCTCGACGATTCGCTCGGTGAAGTTCGGGCTGACGAAGAGAACACGCTCGCCCGTTTCCGGATGCACGCGCACCACCGGGTGGACCGTCTCGTAGCGCGTGCTGGTGAACAGCTTCTGCAGCTGGCTGCTGTCGCCACGCTCCAGGTGGATCTGGTTCACGTGCACCGCGTGCAGACCGTCGATGAAGCTCCGCAGCGGCTCGGAAAGCGTCTCGTAGGCGACGGCCAGATTCGTCCACTGGGTGTCGCCGCCGTAGGGCGGAATGACCACGCCGCGCAGGATCGAGCCCATCGGTGGGTTGTGGACGAACGTGACGTCCGTGTGCCACAGGCTGCGGACCTGGAACCCGCTCTTCAGACCGGCCGAGTAGGCCTGCGAGTCCAGCGGGAAGATCTCCGGGTGGCCCTCGAGTGTCGGCAGCGTCGGGTGCCCCGGGGTGACCTCGCCGAACTGCCGACCGAACGCGATCTGCTGGGCCGGGGTGACATGCTGGTCGCGGAAGAACACGACCTTCCACTTCAGCAGTGTTGCCCGGATCTCCGCGACGACCGCGGGCTCGAGCGGCTCCCTGAGGTCGACGCCGAAGATCTCGGCACCGATGTAGCCGGACAGCGGGCGGACATCAAGGCCGACGGCGGATGCGGTTTCGGTCTCGTTCGTGATGGTCACTGCTGGGCCTCCTGTACGGCAGAGTTGTAACGGACGTCGAAAACCTTGGAGATGTCGACCTTCCGGGGAAGGACACCGCTGCTGAAGAAGAGATCGGCCAGTTTCTGCGCGCCGCCGATGCTGGTCGGGTCGATGGGGACGAAGGTCGACGGGACACTCGTGTCCACCAGCAGCCGGGCGGTGCCGCGCGGAACGTTCTGCTGCTCGACGTAGTACCTGTCGATGTACTCGTCGGCGTGGCCGTTCCGCCAGGAGACGGCCTTCACCCAGCGCCCCACGAAGTCACCGAGAGCGGCCTGCTTCGCCGGGTCCGACAGCACTTTCTGCGTCGTGATCAGGTACTGCACGACCGGAGAGGCGTCGGCGCCCTCCACCCTGCGGGCGGTCGGATTGGCCTGCAGGTAGGTCGTGGCGAGCGGCTCGGCCGTCACACCGGCGTCGACGTCACCGCGGGCGAGCGCGTTGGGAATGTCGGTCACCGCCAGACTGACGACGTCGACGTCCTTCTGCTGCAGGTCCACGGACTCCAGCGAACGCAGCAGATAGGCCTGCAGAATGGTGCCGGTCGTGATGGCGACCTTCTTGCCCTTCAGGTCCGCGACCGAGCGGATGGTGCTGCCCGGCCTGGTGGCGAGGACCAGCTGCCCCGGTGGGTTGTGCCAGGCGGCGATCACCGCGAGGTCCTGGCCGGAGGCGGCGGCGATCACCGGCGGGGTGTCGGCGACGTAGCCGACGTCCACCGCGTTCGCCCGGAACGCCTCCAGCAGCAGCGGGCCGGAGGCGAACGTCGACCAGTCGACGGTGTACGGCGTCCCGGTGCCCTGACCGGACAGGTCGAGGGCGGGCTTGAGCGTTCCCTGGTCACCGACGCGTAGCTCCGTGTCGGCCGGGATCGCCGTCGGGAAGCTGGTTGCCGGTGTGGCCGCCGTACCGCCGGAACCTGAGCCGGCGTCCGAGCCGCAGGCGGCCAGTGCGCCGACGGTGAGAAGAGCGGACAGGGCTGCCAGGGCAACCGTGCGGCGCGGCCGACCCCGGCCGGCCCGGAGGGCAGGCGTGAACACAGGACTCCTCGTGGAGGTGGGATGCCGCGCGGCGCCCTGCGCGGTGAAGAGGTGCACCCGAGGGGACGGGGCTGGCGCCTTGACCCGCTCACTGAAGCATTTAAGTCAGCCGTTTGTCAACTTAGTCGGTCGAGATACTGCCCTTATGTTTCAGGGTGATCTCAACGGGGTGCGGCGGGTGCGGCGGGCGCGGCGGAATGCGGCACGCGCTCGGCCACGGGGCCACCGTCAGCTGGGCCGGCGTCGAGAAGCCTGCCTGGTGACCGACTGCCGGCGGGCGTGGACAACGCGGCCAGGCAGGGCCGTGCGCGCGCCGGCGACGGTGGGGGCGCTTGGTGCTTCCTCGCCAACCGGCGACACAGGGGCAACCGGGGGACAGTCGTCCGGGCCCGCCCCCCGGACGCCTCCGTTCGCCGTGCCGCGTTCAGGCAGGACGGCTCGCCGCAGGCCGGGTGGGTCGCGTCAGGTGTTGGTCACGCCGGGGTAGGGGGGCTGCGTGGGCGGCCGGTAGTGGCCGTCGACGACCCGCTGGATCTGCTTGCGGAGTTCCTGCTCGTCCGTGCCGGAATCCGTGCCGCTGAGCCTTATCGGTTTGATTCCGGCGAGGAAGCCCGCCGGCTGGTAGTCGCCGACGATGACCGGGACCACCGAGCGGCCCTGCCCGGCGGGGTCGTTGCGCCAGGCCTCCATCCAGACGGCCTGGGCCCTCGGGTGGGCCTCGAGGTTCGTCGAGACGATGACGATGGTCCGCTCCGCGACCGCCATGGCCTCCTGGAGCTGCCAGGTGACGTTGTTCGCCGCCTGGATGTCCCAGGTCTCGATGTGGACCGTGTAGGCCTTGTCCTTCTCCAGTGCGTGGGCGATCCACGCGCCCCAGCCCTCGTCCTCCTCGGCCGCCGCGATCAGGAAGTCCCATCGGACCGCGTCGTCGGGGAGGGGGTCGCCGCTGCCTGCCCCGGCGGAACTCGTCACCGGGGCAGGGGTGGGGACGTTGGCTCCGTCCTCGGGCGCCTCGAGCGTCCAGCCGTTCTCGCCGGGAACGGTGAGCCATGCTGTTCCGCTGAACTTGGGCACCCGGATGTCCACCTCGCGATAGGCGCCCGGATCCAGCCCGAGCAGTTCCTGGGCCGTGGTGTCACCGTAGAACTCGGACGACATGATGACCGCGAGATTCACCGAGGGGTTGGCGGTGAACACGGCGCGGATGGGCGGCGAGTCGATCAGTCGGTTGCCGACGATGACCGCGTCCCCGCCCCAGCCGGTCCCGTCCTTGACGACGTCACCGTGATGAAGGGACAGCCGCAGCCGGATGCGGCCGGACGCGGTGCGAGTCCGGTTGTAGCTGCGCAGGCCACGGCGTATCTCCTCGACGAAGTCCGCCGCGATCAGCGCCTTCGGAACGTCGCCGGAGACCACGGCTACCAGGCCGTCGCCGGTGTCCTGACGGGTGACGGCCGCCGCGGGGATCCGGGCGTCGGCAAATGCGTCGTTGACGATGTCGCGAAGGCCGTCGCGGATTCCCAGCTGCACCATGACACCGTTGCGGCTGTAGCCGACGGCGTCGAGCACGATGACGGTGCCGGGCAGGGGCAGCCGGCCGCGGGTGCCGTGGCGGCTCCCGGGCCTCGTGGGCCGGGCGCCGGCCTCGGTCTCGGCCTCGGCATCCGTCTCGGCATCCGCTTCGGTCTCGCCGGCCGCCAGTCGGACCGCGGCGCGCCGGGCCTCGGCCAGGCCAGCCCCGAAAACGGTGTTCGCCGGGTAGGACCGCTGCGCCAGCTCGAGAATCCGTAGCCGGCCGCCCTCCACCTGGCCATCACCCAGGGCGTCGTTCACCGCCTCCCACCGAGCGGCCGCGGTGTAACCGGCCGGCAGGGCGCCCCTGCTGAAACCGGCCTGCGCGAGCAACTGGTCGGCGGTCCGCGGTTCGTAGAAGACGTTCGCGAGTTCCGCGACATCCTCCACCCGGAGCCGGCGAAGCCGCCTCACCTCGTCTGTCATCGAACCCCCCGTGCGTGCCAGGACGACGCGCCCGCTGCCCACCGCCAGTGTCACACCGCCGGGTCGGCTGTGTGACGCACCGGTCGCGATCGGCGCGATCGTACCGCCGGTGCGCGAAGCCGGAGGGCCGGCGCCTGCCCGTTGTCCGGCCCGAGCGGGAACACGACGTGACGATGCCGCAGATCAGCACGGTCACCGCGGGAGAGGAGAACGGGCCGTGTTTCCTTGCCGACAGGTGAGGTCGAAGGCATGCCCGGAGATCAGCGGGACCGGGCGGTGCGAGCCGCCCGCCCGCCGGGCCGAGCGGCTGTCGCCGGCGGGTCGACGGGAAGCGTCCAGACCAGGTCGATCGACTCGTCCGGGCGCAGAGCCTGCCAGGCCGCCCGCAGGACGTTCAGCCGTGCGGCGGCGCGTGCCGGCAGGTCTGGCGGAAAGGACGGGGCGTCCGTGCGGTAGACCCGCCAGGCTGACGCGATGTCGGCGGGGTTCGGCGGCACGTTCTGCTCGACCGCGCGGTGCACGGCGCCGGCGACGATCTCCGCGAGCCGGATCTCGCGCTGGTTGGCTCGTTTCAGGTCACGGGAACGCTGATGACTGTCGTGGCGGAGCCGGCCGGCCACGACGGACATGCTGCCGAACATCGCTCCGGCGGCGATGCTGCCCCAGACGCCCCGGCGCAGCCTGAACTCGTGTTCGGCCACGAAATGCGCCAGGTCGTGCGGCACACTGAACGTCCGGTCGTAGGAGTGCATCCGCAGCGACACGCCGTCCGGGCGTTCGACGGTGGCGACAGAGCCGCCTTCGCCGCCCTTCGGGCCGTCCAGCCGGCAGAAACTCACGCGCATTCTGTCAGCCTGAAGCCCCGCCCGCCGGCTGGCGAACCGTTTTCGCCGCCGTGCGCATGCGCCGCCGCGGCGCTGCCAGAAATGTGGCGCCGAGCAAGGGGCTCGTTCGGCTGGGCGTCAGCTGCCGAGGAACCGTCGGACGTCGGCGGCGTCCGCGCGGAGCGAGGCGGTGACCTCGTCGGACAGCGGGGCGAACGGGGTGAGTTCGACGGTGCCGCCCGGCATCGCCCAGGTGGCGACCGCCTTGCCGTCGACCAGCGCGATCGGCCGGAAGATGCCGTTGGTGGTGACGACCGACTGGTGCCCACCGACGATCCAGTCCCGCGAGATCCAGCCGTGCAGGACCGGATCAAAGCTGCCCAGCAACCTCGGCGCCGGCAGGGCGGGCGCCGCAGCCGCAGCCGGCTCCGGCGCCGCCCTCAGCCTGCCTGCCGGTTCCGACCGTTCGCGCAGGTCGATGAGGCCGTTCCCCAGGTCGATCAGGTGGTCGCCGGCGGCGGTGAGACCGCGCCGGATGTCGCCGACCGGAAGGCCGGCCCAGCGGGCGGCGTCGGCAGGCGTGGCCGGTCCGTGGCCCACCAGGTAACGCCGTGCCAGTTCGGCCAAAGCGGTGTCCCGGTCCACGGCGGGCGGACCACCCAGCCAGTCCCGCACCAGAACGAAGGCCTGCTCGCCACCGTCGACGACCGGCCCCCGCACCACCAGACCCCGACTCGACGCGAGAACCATGACGTAGACGAGAGCCTGCCGCTCGGTCCGCACACCGGCCGCGTCCAGGTGTTCCTTCAGCCGGGCGCGCACCAGGGGCCCTTCGCCGGCCAGGGCCCGCTCGACAACGGTGACACCGCGGTCGGCCTCGGCCGCGGTCAGACCTTCCTGCGCCAGGCGCCGTCTGATCTGGGCCGCCATCCGGGGTGCGGTCAACGCGTGTAACCACCAGTAGTCCTGGGAGCGCACCAGGTGGAGAGTGCCGCGGTTGAGCCAGGTGACGACGATCGACCGGTCGACGGACAGCGCGTCGTCGACATCGCTGGCGTGCAGCCCGTCCGTCCGCGACCGGATGGCCAGTCGCATCCCTCGCCCGTCCTGCGCCTGCACCGCGAGGAGCCGCTCGACGACGTCGACGACGTCGACGACCCGCGGCGCGCCGCGGTCGGTCAGGCCCTGTGCCCGCAGTCGACGGGCCGCCACCCGCCGACCCGGGGAACTGACCGACGAACCGCCGCCGCTGCCGTCGCCGGCCTGGCCGCCGTCGCTCTGGCTGTCGCCGTCCGTCATTCGTCCAGGCTGCCATGCCACCGCAGGGGACGAGGAGCCGGCAGGCATGGCGCCTGCCGGCTCCTCGCACCTACACGATCAGTGGAGAAGCTGGACGGGAACCTACTTCTGGATCCACAGCTCCTCGGGGAGCAGTGAGCCGAGGCCGTACTGGGCGAGGCCGCCGACCTTCTCGCCCGAGACGGCGCCGAGGGCGACCCGCTGGAGGAAGACCCCCGGCGTCACGTCACCCAGCCGCCGCTGGACGGTCTCGTAGGCGCTCCGCCGCTCTGCCTCCGCCGTCGAGGTCCGGCCGGTCATCAGAGCTTCGTTGAGTTCGGGGTCGTTGACACCCGGCACGTTGGCGGCCGAACTGCCGCTGAAAGCCGACCACAGCCGCGGTTCCGGGTCCCGGAAGAACGCCGCCGTGACATAGGTGTCGAAGTCGTTCGTCACGCGCAGTTTGGCGATCTCGGCGAGCTGGACGACCTTGACCTCCACCTTGACGTTCTCGAAGCCGCTGAGCTGGGCCTGCACGTTCTCGGCGATCGCCCGGTTCTCGGAGCTCGGGAAGCTGGTGAAGGTGAAGGACACCGGCTTGCCCTCGGCGGCGAGTTCGTCGAACAGGCGCTGCGCGAGCTCTCGGTCGAAGCGTCGCAGCGGCTTGTCCGAGTAGAAGGGGGAGGAATCGTCGAACAGCGTCTCGGCGGGCTGCCCGTCACCTTCGTAGACGGCGAGGTTGAGCGACTCCAGGTCGATCGCCGCAGCGACCGCCTGACGGGCCCGGATGTCGTCGAAGGGTGCCCGGCGCATGTTCAGCGTCATCAGGATGCCGCCGTTGACGGGCTTGAGGATGCTCGGCAGGCCGTCGTCGGCGGCCTTGTGGAGGTTGACCCAGTCGGATTCGATGGCGATGTCCGCGCCTCCGGTGAGGAGGGTGTTGTAGCGCTGCCTCGCGTCGACAGCCGACCGGATCGTGAGGCTGTCGAGGTAGGGCCGCGGCGAGTCCCAGTAGCGGGTGTTCCTGGCCAGGTCGATGTCGGCCTGCCGGGTCCATTTCTTCAGTGTGAACGGCCCGGCGCCGATCGGATTCCCCTCGAATGCCTGCGGGCCGCCCTGCAGGGCCGCGGGAGAGGCGATCCAGTTCAGTCCCGTTCCAAGGACCACATCGGCGAAGTTCGGCATGGGGGCGGTCATCGAGACCTTCAGAGTGGTGGCGTCAACCACCTCTGTGGAGGCGATGGCCGTGGCGTCCCCGCGGTAGACCGAACCGACCGCGGGGTCCTTGTGGCGTTCCCAGTTGACCTTGACCGCGGCGGCGTCGAACGGGCTGCCGTCGGAGAAGACCAGCCCCGGACGCAGCCGCAGCTCGAAGGTCGAACCGTTGTCGCTGGTCGTGAAGGACTGGGCCATCTTGTAGACGACCTCGCCCTTCTCGTCGTCAATCATCAGCGTGCCGTACAGGGCGTTACCCAGGACAGCCGTCGCCGCGTAGGCGTTTCCGAGCTTGGCCGGGTCCATGCTGCTCGTCTCGGCCAGCATGAGGATCCGCCCGTGCCCGCCCGCGACCGGGTCCCCGGCGGCGCCCGAGGTGGTGGCGGGGCCGCCATCACCACCGCCGTCATCGCCACCACCACCGCACGCGCCCAGGAACAGCGCCATGCAGCACATGGCGGCGGTGGCGAGTAATCGCCTCGTACGGATCATTGTCGTCCTCTCCAGTGTGCGGATGTCGGATTGTCGAAACGGCGCTCGCCTCCGGGCGGTGTGAGGGCAGCCACCGCCATGAGCCGGCACGGGGGTCGCCCGCGCGCAATCCACGCCATGTCCCCTGGCGACCGCGTTGCCCCGCCTCGGCCGGGGCGGGGCAACGCGGATCACCGTGGCGATTTCGCCAGTCGCGGGGCACGGGTGGATCGGTCGGATGCGCCTCCAGGGCCGTGGGAGGTGAAGTGTGTCACGCGCTTTTGGTGAAGTCAAAGTCTACTTTCACGTATGGCTAGCTAGCTCAAAACACGAGAGCGACGTTCTACATCGAGGCGCACTGAGGGCTTCCGTGCGGTGGCGGTCCCGGTGGCTGTGCTGTCCCGCGCCGGGAACGGGCAGGTCAGGTCACGCCTCCGGCCGGGCGGTGGCTGCTTCTCGGCCGGAGCGCCCTCGGCGACGCGTCTTCGGTGAGCGTCCTCAGCGAGGCGCACGTGGCGGTGGGCCGGCCGCCACGGGGACGGGCCAGGGGCGGCTCTTCGGCCCACCAGCCGCTCGCCGCGACGATCGGCGCTACCTTCGCGGCTGTTACTCCGTTTTGTCGGCTCTCCTCATGTGATCCACGGGTGCGACAAGGCCGTGGCATGGCGGATGATCCTGAATTCGGCCCTGATGATCCTCAGGTCGGCCTTCCTGTCTTTCTTTCCCCGAAACGGGAGCATTTGCCCGCATGTCGGTTCTCGGAGGGACGAACCCGGGGCGGTCACGACGAAGGAGTCGGCTCCGCCGGGGATGACGGCGGGGGAGCGGCACCCGCGCGCCGCGCCGCGCCCGCTGCCCGTGCGAGGTCGGCGCCGACTGCTCGGACCGCGTCGACGACGTCGCCGTGCGTGATGATGTAGCGCTCTCCGGCGAGCAGTGCGTCGATGACGGCGCTGGCCGCCTCGTGGGGTGACACCACGGCCCGCACCATGCCCGGGTTGCTCGCGGCCATGGCCCTGAAGTCGTCCTGTTCGCCGATCGCCCGGCGCAGGTGCTCGGGCTGGGCGGCAGTACTGGTCTCCAGGTGTCGCGAGGCCATCCCGGAGGGGAAGATGACGGACACGGTGATCCCGTCCGGGGCGAGCTCGAGGCGCAGCGTCTCCGCCAGCCCCCAGACGGCGAACTTGCTGGTCTGGTAGGCACCCAGCCTCGCTGCCGGCGACAGCACCGAGGACGAGGCCGTGAAGGCCAGCC
Source organism: Parafrankia sp. FMc2 (assembly GCF_041008525.1). Taxonomy (NCBI): domain Bacteria; kingdom Bacillati; phylum Actinomycetota; class Actinomycetes; order Frankiales; family Frankiaceae; genus Parafrankia; species Parafrankia sp. FMc2. The sequence continues at coordinate 15,094 of NZ_JBFLUG010000025.1, forward strand.
GCCCGCGGGGCGCGGCACGCAGCAGCGGCACGAACGCCTGGGCGGTCCGTGCCGCACCGAGCACGTTGACGTCCAGCACCCATCGCCATTCGTCCTCCGTGAGGCGCTCCACCGCGCCGAACAGCTGGACACCGACGTTGGACACGACGATGTCCGCGCGGCCGAACCGGTCGGCGACCACGCCGGCCGCCGCGCGCACCGCCTCGCCGCTGGCGACGTCCACGCCGATGCCAAGAGCCTCGACCGCGTGCTCCCCGGCGATCGCCGCCGCCTCGGCCTCGGCTCGCCCCCCATCCCGGTCGAGCAGCGCGACCCGCATGCCACGGGCGGCGAGACACGCGCCCAGCGCCCGGCCGAAACCCGACGCTCCACCTGTCACGACCGCGACCTCGGCGGCCAGATCCCGGAACTCCATCGTGTACTCCCTCGGTCAGCTGTCGGCTGCTGCGGCGGGCGTCCGGTGACCCACGCCGGCCCGCGGGCACGAGACGTCCGACGGCCTGGTGCGTGTGACCGCCGGTTCGGTCAGAGTGCACGCTAGAGAAACTGTCCGGGGTATGCGCTCTCCGGCTACCCGGGACGCTGAACACTGGTACAACCTCGGTCGAGGAGGATGAGTCCTCGCCGTCACGGATCGGGAGTTCCCATGGTGAAAGAACCCAGACGGCGGCGCTGGAGTGCTGACGACGTTCCGGACCTGAGCGGGCGGACGGCCGTCATCACCGGCGCGAACTCCGGGATCGGATTCGAGGCCGCCAAGGTGCTCGCCGCCCGCGGGGCGACGGTCGTGCTGGCCTGCCGTAACCCGGTCAAGGCACAGGACGCCCTGAACACCATCCGAGTTGCCACCCCCGAGGCGGACGTCTCCGTGCTGGAGATGGATCTCAACTCCCTCGCCTCGGTGCGCAAGGCGGCCGAGGCGCTGCGCGCCGAGCGGCCGGTCATCGACCTGCTCGTCAACAACGCGGGCGTGACCTTACTGCCCTACGGCCTGACCGCGGACGGCTTCGAGCTGCATTTCGGAGTCAACTACCTCGGCCACTTCGCCTTTACCGGGATCGTCCTGGACGCCGTTATGGCCGCGGAGGCCGGCCGGATCATCACGGTCGGCAGCAACGCGCATCGCATGGGGAAGATCGATTTCGACGATCTCCACTTCGCTGAGGGCTACCGGCCGTTGCGGGGTTACGCACGCTCGAAGCTCGCGAACCTGCTCTTCGCGTTCGACCTGCAGCGCCGCCTGGAGGCGGCGGGTTCCTCGGCCCGCTCCCTCGCCGCGCACCCCGGCGGCGCGAACACGGAGATCCTGCCGTCCGTCGGCCCGGTCAAGCGACGACTCAAGCGGGTGGCCGACCGCATCCCCAACCCGATCGTGCACTCCGCGCACATGGGCGCCCTGCCCACCCTGCGCGCGGCGACCGACCCGGCGTCGAAGGGCGGCGAGTACTACGGCCCGCGTGGCCTGCTCACGATGACGGGACCACCCGTCCTGGTCAGGCCGAGTGCCGCCACCCGCAGCACCGAGACAGCCGAGCGCCTGTGGGAGCACTCCGAGCGGCTGACCGGGGTGACCTACTCGCTCTGAGAAGCGCCCTGACACGGCCCTCGGGCTTCCCCCGTCGTCGCTGCCACGGCGACGGGGGCAGGATCCGCGATGAGGCAGACTTGACGGGTGACCGACGATGATCCGTACCGCTGGCTCGAGGACGTCGGCGGGGACGCCGCGCTCGCCTGGGTGCGGGAGCGCAACGCCGAGGCGTTCGCCGAGCTGACCTGTTCCGGCATCTTCGCCGCGCTGCGCGACGAGATCCGCGAGGTGCTCGACGCGGACGACCGGATTCCCTATCCGGTCACACGGGGCAGGTATCTCTACAACTTCTGGCGGGACACGGCCCATCCGCGTGGCCTCTGGCGTCGCACGACGCTGGCGTCCTACCGGGAGGCCGCCCCGGACTGGGAGATCGTGCTCGACGTCGACGCGCTCGCCGCCCGCGAGGACGAGAACTGGGTGTGGCACGGCGCGCAGGTGCTGCGCCCCGACCACCGGCTGGCGCTGGTCGAGCTTTCCCGCGGCGGTGCCGACGCCGGGGTGATCCGCGAGTTCGACCTGGTCGCCAAGGCGTTTGTGGACGACGGCTTCCTCCTGCCCGAGGCCAAGAGCATGGTCGGCTGGATCGACGAGGACCGGATCTACGTCGGCACCGACTTCGGCGCGGGCTCCTTGACGTCGTCCGGCTATCCGCGGGTCGTCCGGGAGTGGCGGCGCGGCACTCCGCTCGAGGATGCCGTGACCGTGTTCGAGGGCGAGCCGGAGGACGTCTCGGTCGGCGCCTACCACGACCCGACCGAGGGTTTCGCCCGCGACTTCGTCCACCGCAGCGTCGACTTCTACCGGGACGAGACGTACCTGCGTACCCCGACCGGGCTGGTCCGTCTCGACGTCCCGGACGACGCGTACACCTCGGTCCACCGGGAATGGCTGCTCATCGCCACCCGGTCGGAGTGGGTCGTCGGCGAGAAGGCCTACCCGGCGGGCGCCCTGCTCGCCGCCGACTTCGACGCCTTCCTCGCCGGGCGACGGGATCTCACGGTCCTCTTCGAGCCGGACGAGTGCACCTCGCTCGCCGGTCACGCCTGGACCCGCCACCATCTGATCGTCGCCACGCTGCAGGACGTGAAGAGCCGGCTGACCGTGCGCACTCCGACAGCGCAGGGATGGAGGTCGGCGCCGCTGGCCGACCTCCCGGACACCGGCTCCGCCGACATCTTCGACACCAACCCCGACGTCGACGACGAGTACTACCTCAACGTCAGCGGCTATCTCCAGCCGGCGTCGCTGTACCGCGGGGACATCGGCGCCCAGCCCGAGATCCTCAGGCAGGCGAGGGCCTTCTTCCCGGCCGAGGGCCTTGCGGTCAGCCAGCATTTCGCCGTGTCGGCCGACGGAACCCGCGTCCCCTACTTCGTGGTCGGCAGGAACGAACCCGGGCCGACGCTGCTCTACGGGTACGGCGGTTTCGAGGTGCCGCTCACACCCGGCTACAGCGCCACCGTCGGGCGCGCCTGGCTGGCCCGCGGCGGTACCTACGTCGTCGCCAACATCCGCGGTGGCGGCGAGTACGGGCCGACGTGGCACCAGGCGGCCCTCCGGGAGAACCGGCTGCGCGCCTACGAGGATTTCGCCGCCGTGGCCGGGGACCTCGTCGACCGTGGGGTCACCACCCCGGCCATGCTCGGCATCGAGGGCGGCTCCAACGGCGGCCTGCTCACCGGCGTGATGCTGACCCGCTACCCGGAACTGTTCGGCGCCGTCGTCTCCTCGGTGCCGCTGCTCGACATGCGCCGCTACCACCAGCTGCTCGCCGGAGCCTCGTGGATCGCCGAGTACGGGGACCCCGACGACCCGGCTGCCTGGGCGTCCATCAGGGAGTACTCCCCGTACCAGAACGTCCACCGCGGACGGCCCTACCCGCCGGTGTTCATCACCACCTCGACCCGGGATGACCGCGTCCATCCCGGGCACGCGCGCAAGATGGTCGCGCGGCTTCGCGAGTTCGGCCACGACGTCCGCTACTACGAGAACATCGAAGGTGGTCACGGCGGCGCAGCCGACAACGAACAGGCCGCCCACCGGTCGGCCCTGATCTACGAGTTCCTCTGGCGCACCCTCGGCCCCGCCCCGGCCGGGGCCGAGTAGCGGTCAGGTGCTCAGCGGTGCTCAGGTGCTCCAGACGCCGGTGGCCGCGGTGGTCCGGGCGTAGTCGGTGAAGTCCGTCGCGGGACGTCCGAGAACGCGCTGGACGTCGTCGGTGGTGTAGGAGTTGCGCCCGTCCAGGCCATGACAGATCAGCTCGGTGACGAGGGTGACGTAGTCCGCCGGGATGCCCGCGGCCGCCAGGCCCGCCGCGTAGGCCTCGGCGGTGAGCGGGCGGTAGATGATCTCCCGGCCCGCGGCGCGGCTGATCTCCGCCGTGGCGTCGGCGAAGGTGAGCAGCCGGGGTCCGGTGAGGTCGTGGATCCGGCCTGAGTGCTCGTCCGTGGTGAGGGCGGCGACCGCGACGTCGGCGATGTCGCCGGCGTCGATGAACGGCTCGGCCACCGTGCCCGCGGGCAGGGCGACCTCGCCGCGGCGGACGGCGCCGTCCAGGTAGTCCTCGCTGAAGTTCTGGTCGAACCAGCTCACCCGCAGGATCGTCCACGCCGCGCCCGACTCCTGGACGGCACGTTCGCTGGGCAGCACCGCCTCCTCGCCGCGCTGTGACAGCAGCACGATCCGGCGCACCCCGGCCCGCGCGGCCGTCTCGCAGACGGAACGGACCGCCGGAGCCGCCGCGGGAAACGAGAGATCCGGCGAGTAGACGACGTACATCGCCTCGATCCCCGCCACCGCGGCTGCCCACGTCGCCGGATCAGCCCAGTCGAACGGCGGTGTGCCGGACCGGGAGCCGATCCGGACCGGTAACCCACGAGCGCTCAGCCTCGCCGCCACCCGCCGGCCGGTCTTCCCTGTCCCGCCGAGCACTAGAGTTCCGCCTGTCGAACCCGTGATGTTGGTCATGGCGGTCATCCTCGCCGACCGGCCTCCGGGGAGCCACCGGCCCCGGGGAGCCACGCGTCACCGCGGCGTTCATCCGGTCGGAGCGGAGCTACGGCATCTTCCACAGGCGGATGGTCTTGTCCCAGCTGCCGCTGGCAAGAGTGTGTCCGTCCGGGGAGAACGCAAGCGACGTGACCCAGTAGGTGTGCCCGGTCAGGGCCGGCCCAAGAGACTGGGGATCAGCGCGGTTGGTGATGTCCCACAGCCGCACAGTCTGGTCGCTGGCGGCGCTGGCCATGGTGTGCTCGTCCGGAGAGAGGGCCACCGCCCAGACGATGCCGTTGTGGCCCTCCAACGGCTTCCCCAGAACCTTTGGCTCGGCGGGGTCTGTCACATCCCAGATGCGGATGAGGGTGTCCATCCCCCCGGTGACGAGAGTCCGGGTATCCGTTGCGAGCGCCACGGTGTAGACGGCGCCGGGATGAGCTTTCAGCGGTGCGCCATGTGTGCGAGGACGAGCTGGATCGCGCACGTCCCACAGTTGCGCGGTGCCGTCCAGACTGGCGCTTGCCAGAGTTGTTCCCCCCGAGGACAGCGCGACCGAAAACACCGGGCCCTCATGCGCGGCGCGGGGCTGACCGAGCAGACGCGGGGCCTCCCGGTCGGTGAGATCCCACAGCTGCACCGTGCCGTCGGCGCCGCCGACAGCGAAGACCTGGTTATCTGTGGCGCGCCCGGCGAACCTCACGAACCCCACCGCATGCAGCGAGTCCGCGCGTCCCCTCAACGGGGCGCCGAGAGGACGAGCGTGGGACGGATCCCCGACGTCCCACAGGCGTACTGTGCCGTCCTTGGAGACTGAGGCCACGGTCAGCCCGTCGGAGGAGAACGCCAGCGCGGTGACCCCGCAGCTGTGTCCCCGCAGAGGGTCGCCGATCTGATGCGCATGGGACGGATCACTCACGTCCCACAGCCGTACTGTGCTGTCCAGAGCACCGCTGGCAAGTATGCGCTGGTTCGGGGAGAAGGCCACCGACGTCACCCAGTCGGTGTGGCCCGTCAGAAGACCTATCTGGCGGGACGCGGTGCTCGCCGTGTCCTGACTGGGTGTGGTGTCCCCCGTGTCCTGACTGGGTGTGGTGCTCGCCGTGCGCTGACCGGGTGCGGGGCCCCCTGCGTGACAGAACGCGGGGCCCCGTGCGTCCTGATCAGCGGCGGCGATGAGAAAGGCGGCGGCGAGTGGGAGCAGCAGCGCGGTGGTGGCGGCGACGCCGCGCCGGTGCAGGCGTGGCCGGGTGGAGCGGCGGTGTGAGCGCGCGGGTTGCCCGGGCCGGGTGGCCCGCCGCCGTCCTACCCGGGACGGGGCCGGCCCGTCGTCGGTCTCGATCGCTGCGGGAAGATCCGGGGCCGGGGCCGGGGCCGGGGCTGCGGCTGCCGCCACGGCGATCGGGGGGACGAAGCGGCCCTCTGCGGCTGCTCGGACGTCGTCGTCCAACTGGACGCGGATTCCCGACTGGCCGAGCCAGCCCGTTCCGTAGCTGTCCGCGGCCGCCTCGGCGAGATCGACCGCGAACGCTCTTGCGGACGATGGCCGGGACTTCGGGTCTGTCGCCAGTGCTCGCAGAATCACGTCGGCGACCGCCGGAGGAACTCCAGCCGGGCGTCGAAGGCCGCGATCGGACGGAGGCGCGTGGCGTTCGCCGGGTACCGGTTCGGCCATGTTTCCCTCGAAGGGGGACCTTCCGGCCAGCAACAGGTAGAGCATCATGCCCAACGCGTACAGATCCGTGGCCGATCCCAGCCGGCCGCGCGCGATCTGCTCAGGCGCCATGAACAGCGGAGTTCCGATGACCGCGCTCGCGGTGCCCGCCGACCCGAACACCCGCTTCGCGATCCCGAAATCCACCACCTTCACCTGGCCGGCAAAGTCGAACATCACATTGTCGGGCTTGATGTCGCGGTGCAGAACTCCACGCGCATGGGCGTATGCCAGGGCCCCGGCGACCGCGAGGCCGACTGCGCAGAACTCCTCCTGCCCCATGCCCGCCTGCCGGTGGGAAAGACTCCCGCCGGCGAGCATCTCCATGACGATCACGTCAAGATCATGAGTGCGGGTGAAGTCGTGGACACGGACGATGTGCGGATGGTTGAGGCTGGCGGTGATTCGCGCCTCGCTGGGGCCGAAGGACCGGTGGGGCCCGCCGGCGGCCAGCACCTTGATCGCTACCTCGCGTTGCAGGCTGCGGTGCCAGCCCGCCAGGACCAGCCCGAAGGATCCCGCCCCGATCTCGTCGCCCAGGTCGTAGCCGGGCAGCGCCGCCGCCACTCTTGCCCGGTCAAGAAACATGGCCCGGGGTCTCCTCGCCAAGACGTGGGCGACAATCGCGCGTGACCGGTTCCGGTCCGCCCCTCTGCCAGCGCATGGCGCCAAACTCTAGCCAGGCCGCCGTCTCCTGCTGTCACGGGTGCGGGCGGCGAACGACGGGCTCGCCGGCCTTCACATCCGCGCGTACCGTCGCCGGCCTGACATCGCAGGTGCCGACCCTGCTGATGGTCAGGTCGATGACCTGCTGCTCATCGAGGCGCTCCGCCGACCGCCGGGCCCGGAGACGAGGGCGGCTCGGCAAGGTCGGAGAGCTGGCGCCAGAGCAGCTGTTCGATCGGTGACGCGGGCAGGTCCGGACGGACCTGCTCGTGATGACGGGGAGGAGTCCGAGGCGTGGGCCGGTCTCGCGCCGGCAGTTCGTACCGGACGCCGGTGTGGGCGTAGGCCGTCATCGCTCCGATGGCGTCGAGCTCACGGCCGATCGCTGCCAGCAGGCGCCGCATCCCAGTGGTCATGCAGAGATGCTCAGGGGTGGTGCTTAGGGGAGACTTGCGCGGCGATGAACGCCGGCCGGGGGCACTCCGGCGGGCCCCCGGCCTCGATGATCTGTCACACCGCCCCGCCGGGCTTCACCCCCGCGCGGCGTGCCACTGCCCGGCTGGTGCGCGGGGCAGGCCCACGTCGGCCAGGTGCAGGATTCCGGGCCGCGCGTCCCTGACGTTGAAGGCGGCGTTGACCGCGGGCAGGGCGGTCATGGTGTCCCACTCGTGGTTGCCCCAGTGGTCGGGCGGAAGGAAGCGGATCCGGGTGTCGATCCCGGGCTCGCCGTCGATGAGCACACGGTACTGGTCGTCGCTGAACTCCCAGTCCTCGTTCAGATGCTTGGTCAGGTACCAGCGGAACTTCATCTGAATGATGGTGTCGCCATCCAGCCTGCCGTTCCAGCCGACCTCCACCGCGGCGTTCGTGTCCTTCTCGATGGTCATGTAACCCAGGTCGACCGTCTGCGAGGCGGTGGCGTAGGCGAGGAAGAACTCGATGTCGTCGAGCGTGTACTCCAGGGCGTGCGCCATGCGCTGCACGGCCTCCTCCGCCGGCATCATCCACAGCTTCGCCATCTCGGCGATCTCTGGTGTGGTGCCGGTGCGGGAGATGCCCATGGCCTCCCAGGTCTCCTTCGACTCGTAGACGGAGCAGTCGGCCGACTCCAGGATGGAGATCTTCCGGACGTCCCGGCACACGCCGGTCATGGCCGTCACCATCGTGTTGATCCACCCGGGGCTGATGCCCGTGATGTAGAGCGAGCTGCCCCCGCTTGCGCAGGCCGCCTCCAGCCGCTCCTTCGTCTCGCCCTTGACTCCGCCGACGTTGAAGAAGAGGTTGGTGCTGACCACGTCCATACCCGCTTCAAGTAGCCGCAGGGCATGGTCGAGATCGGCCATGAAAGGCGTGTAGATGACGGTGTCCGCCTTGAGTGCGATCAGGGCGTCGACATCATCGGTCGCCGCGACGCCGCACGGCGGCCGGCCGCACAGCGTTCCCGCGTCGGTACCGACCTTGTCCGGTGACCAGGCGTACACACCGACGAGGTCTAATCGCGGGTCGTCGAGTATCGCCCGTAAGGCAAGCTTGCCGACCTTGCCGGTGGTCCACTGGATGACGCGGAGCTTTTCCATACGCCTGCCCGTCCTCTCGCCTGGTGCACCCTGCTGCTAAACAGTTGTATAACGGCGAGGCGTAGGTCGGGAAGGGGTTCCGCGAAGCCTGGGTCCTGACTGGCTGACTGGCGGCTCGGCCGGCGGGCCGGTGCGTTCCGGGGCGGGCCGGCACCCCCGGGAGCGCGTCCGGCCTGGTCGTGCGGATGCGCCGAGGTTCGTCCTGCTGCGATCCGTCTGCGGTCCGCCCCCGGCAGGCCCGCCGGGACATCCCCCAACAGGCCTGTCGGCGGATGTCCCGGCAGCGGGTGGCAGCCGAAGAGGTTGGTTATTCGACCACCACCCGGACGCGGGCGATGTTCTGGACGAGTCCGTAGGGTGCCTTTCCGTCACCGTTGCGTTCGGAGGTCACCCGAACCACCGGGAAATAGGTGCCGCTTCCGGCGAAGGTGTGTGTCGTGGTCGTCCGCACCGATTCCGCGGCGCTGTCGACCGCGGACTGTTCCGGATAACCACCCCTGCCGTCGAAGTCCCATTCGACCCGCACGATCTTCCCCCCGTCCGGGGGTACCGTCGCCGTCGCGGAGAGAACAACGGGCTCGCCGGCCTTCGCGTCGACGCGAGCCGCCGGCGGCCTGACATCGCGGGTTCCGACCCGGCTGACGGTCAGGTCCACGACCGGCTGTACACCCCGGCGCCCTTCCGCGTCGGGTGCGAGATGTACCTGCGCATCGCCGTCGACGGTGTAACCGCTGCTGGCGGGCGGCGCTGTTCCGTTGGTGACCCAGGAATCCAGATCGAGGAGCGCCTGCTGGGACTCACCGCCATAGCTGACGACATGCGTCCCGGCGGCGGCATCACGGGGTGAGCTGTGCACCGCGTTGTCGACGTACCACAGGCGGTAGTTGTTGTTCAGCTCCGCGCCGAGTGTGTTCTGGGCCTGTCTGTGATACCAGTCCGCGGGCCAGGGAAACGCCTCGACATCCAGCGTGGAGGCGATCATGATCATTTTTCCGTGGAAGGTGCCGGTCGGTACCGCACCACTCGCGGCCTGGGCGAACGTCGGCCCGGCCAGCATGGGCCGCTGGGGGTACAGCGGCGTGGCGTCGGCGCCGCGGTACTGGTTCCAGCCGTACATGTCCTGCGACGGGACCTGGTGGCGCTGGTAGTACTGCAGCGCGAGATGCCAGGAGTTGTCGAGGCGCACGTGGTCGCCGGGTCTGATCGAGCCGATCGTGTCAGGATCCGCGTCGCTCCGGAAGGTCACCTCGGTGCCGTTCGCGCCGCCGACCAGAACGTAGGCGCCGGCCGCCGTGCCGCTGGTGACGACAAGGTCCGCCCCGGTCAGGTCGCTGGCCGGCACACCCGAGAGCCGCAGCCCCGTCGGCGGGTCCCCGACGAGACCGGTGACCTCCGCGTCGTGGCGGATCCGCGCGGCGCTGACCGACGACGTGGGATCGGTGCCGGCGTAGCCGGGCTTCGTCCAGAAGTCGTCGACATAGGTGGGGTCGAGGATCCGGACGCCACCGGCCACCGCGTAGAAGGCCCCACCGTCCATCTTGGCGTGGTCCCACCAGCCGCGGAGCGGCAGCCCGAGGCGGGTGACCTCGCGGAGCACCGACCGCTGCTCCTCGTCGAGGCCCGCATAGGGGTCGCCGCTGCCGCCGGGTTCCAGCGCGTCCACTATCTGGGGAAGCTTGTCACGCAGAACGCGCAGCGCCAGCAGCTGCGCGGTCATGCTGCTCGGAATGGCATTGGGCGTGCCCGGCACCATGGGAACGCCGCCGTCCCACACGCCCTCGGTGTTCTCCAGCGCGCCGATGGTCTGATAGGCGCCACCGCTTGCGCCGTAGATGTATCCGCGGGGGCGCGTCGAGTCGGCGTACACCTGGGCCGCCACGACCCGTGAGAAGGCCGCCGCCGCCGCGTTGGCGCGGTAGCCTCCCAGCTCCGCTGCCTTCGGCAGGCCGCCGGCGTTGTTCGTGCGCACGAGATACGCGCCGCTGGAGAGGGCGAAGGCTATTGTTCCGGCCCCGGCCTCGTCGGTGGTCAGAGTCGGATAGGTGTACTGGAAGAAGCGGCCCGCGTACCGTTGCGGGAAGTAGAAGGCGAACGTCGCCTCCGTTCCGCGGAATCCGCCGTGCACGTACCGAAAGTCGACCGTGACCTTCGTGTCCGGGTCGGTGACCGACCGGCGCTCGTCCTTGTCGACGTAGGGCTGGTTCAGCTTCGGGTCGATGCACGATCCGGTGACCACGGGAGTTCCGTCCTCCCGGGCTGTACACGGCCTGCCGGCCAGGGGCGTCGCGCCGATCTGTAAGGGGCTGCCGACGTCGGTCTTCCAGGTCCGCTGAGCGGCCGCGGCCGGATCGCCCGCGTCGGGTTCCCCGCCCGAGGTGCAGGCGGTCGCGAGCACTCCGGCGATGAGCAGGGTCGCCGGTCCGACCAGCAGCTGGCGCCGGCGACGGGTGCCGACGGCGCCCCCTGACCTCCGCCTCTCTGGTGGCGAGGCGGTGCCCCGCTCCGTGCCGCCGGGTGCTGGAGCGAACAGCGCCATCAGCATGCTTCCTTCGTTTCGGGCGCCTTCTCGGCGCGTCTCGGTGACGTCCGGACGGGCCCCCGGCAGGGCAGGCAGGCGGGCAACCCGCTGCCGGTAGTGGCGGCCTCGCGACTTGTGGCCCGCCCGTGCAGTTGGCCGCGATCAGCTGTGAGGCGGAGCAGTGCTGCCCTTGGCGATCTTCGTCTGATGCGAAAACTGAGTGAACCATAATAATTTGGCGCGTCGCAAGAGAGAAGAAGTGGCCTAAAAGGTCTATTTCGGTCATAGAAGGTCGCGGTACTTCGTGTTCACTCGAACTCGGCATGAGAGATGCTCCTTGCATGGCATCGACAGCCGGCCGCGCCCGTGGTCGCTACGCCCGGACGACCGGCCGCAGGCGCGAGATCGCGCAGGCGGTCCTCGACCTCGTCCTGGAGAAGGGGCACTCGCAGGTGACGATCGCCGAGGTCGCCCGGCGCGCCGGCGCCAGCGAGGCCACCGTGCTCTACCACTACCCGAGCAAGGATCATCTCCTCGTCGCCGCCGTCGAGCGGGACAACGAGCTGGCCGTCGCCGAGGCCGAACGCGACGGAGTGCCGCCCGACGCCGGCCTGCCCGGGCTCGACCTCGACGTGCTGGGCGCCCATGTCCAGGCCACGCTCGCGAGGGAGCCGGTGATGCGGCTACGCGTCGTGCTCGGCGGACTCGCCGCGAGTCCCGGCCACCCCGCGGAGGACTTCCTCGGCCGCCACCGGCAGATCGCCGTCGAGACCTACGCGCGGCTGGTCGCCGACCGCCAGCGCAGCGGGCAGGCCCATCCCGGCCTCGATCCGGTCGAGGTCGCCCGGCAGTTCGTCGCCACCTGGGACGGGCTTGCCGCCCAGTGGCTCATCGCCCGGGACTTCGATCTCGGAGCCACCCTCGTCAGCGCGTTCCGCAGACTCTCCGGCCAGAACTGGATGGATGCGACCCGGGCCATGCTGGAGCCGACGACCGGCATCTGAACCTCGGCGGCACGTGGCCGACCGGCGGTGTCCGCTGCTCGACAGCGGCCGCGCGGCCGACGCGGCCACACTGGGCCGGTGAGCGCGGCGCACGATCCGTCATCCGACGACCCACCGGCGCCCACTGTGACGGTGCGGGCGCTGCCCGGGCAGTTCACCGAGGCGTTCGGTGTCGCTCTCGTTCCCGCGGTCCTGGTCGGAACGGTACTGGCGCTGACCCTGGACCTGTCGGGCGACGCCGGGGCGGGGATCGCGGTGGTCGGGTGGCTGCTTCTCGCTCCACTGCTGTGGTGGGGCACGTCGATCCGCTTCGAACCCGGGCAGCTCGTCGTCACCCGACCCTGGCACCGGCGTCGCATCGCCTGGTCCGAGGTTGTCCACGCGACGTGGGCCTTCACGTCGGACTCCGAAACCGGCGGCCGGGAACGGTGGGCGGGTGTCGTGGTCCAGCGCCCGCGCCGCGGCGGCCCGCCCGTCACACCGGACGACGCCCCGACCCGGTTCGGGGACTACCGTCGATGGCGGCGGGCCAACCTGCGGACCCGCCGGCTGCCGATCACCTTCCCCGAGCGCCGGCCGCCGACCCCGAACGCCCCACCCCAGCTCGACGACGTACCGCGGGGGCGGTTCGCGCGTCGCGCGCGGCGCGTTCGCGCCGTCGTCCGCGGGCAACTCGCCGCGCACGGCCACCCCCTGCCCTGATCCCGTAGCCGAGTTCGGGCCGACAGGGCACTGTCCGATCCGCCGCCTGTGCTGTGGCCCGATCCGCCGCCTGTGCTGTGGCGCCGCTTCTCCTCCGCTCAGATCGGGCTTTGTAGGCTGGAGGTCATGGGCGAAGGTGACGCGATGGCCGGGGCGGAACCGCGCACCGGTGCCCAGCCCGAGCTGCTGGTGGTCGCCGATGTCGCGGCGTGGCGGGCCTGGCTGGACGTGAACGAGGCCGTCTCCGACGGGGTGTGGCTGCTGCTGGCGAAGAAGGGCACCACCTCTCCGACGTCGCTGAGTTACGAGCTCGCCCTGCACGAGGCGCTGTGCAGCGGGTGGATCGACGGGCAGAAGAAAAGTGTCGACGCGGCGACCTTCCGCCTGCGGTTCACTCCACGGCGCAGGAAGTCGATGTGGTCCGAGCGGAACACCGGCCTCGTGACGCTCCTGATCGAGCAGGGTCGGATGCGTCCCCGTGGGCAGGCCGAGATCGACCGTGCGAAGGCCGACGGACGATGGGATCGGGCCTACGCCGGAGCGGCCACGGCGACGGTGCCCGACGACCTGGCTGCCGCGCTGGCCGCGTCACCGGTCGCGGGGTCGGCGTTCGCGGAGCTGAACCGCCGCGACCGCTACGCCGTCCTGCATCGGATCATGGCCGCGCCGAGTCCGTCCAGCCGGGCGAACCGCCTGGCGAAACTGGTCGCGATGCTCGAACGCGGGGAGCCGCTGTACCCGCAGTGACCGGGGCGAACACCGCTCTCGGCTTTGTCGCTGACGGCCCTCGTACGCGAGCGTGCTTCGGCTTGCGTGCTCGCGGGCTCGAGGACACAGGCCGGGTCAGAGGGAGCTCGCATAACCTGCGGTGACGCGCATCGTCTCGCCGGTGACGAAACGCGCCTTCGCTGAGCAGAGGTAGAGCATCGCGTCGACGATGTCCTGCTCGTTGCCCTCGAGATCGAGGAACTGGTGGTGCCGGTGACCCTCGATCATCTCCGGGGTGAACTCCTGGCGGATGGTGTCGGTGACGTGCAGGCCCGGCGCCAGTGCGTTCACACGAATGCCCTCGGGCCCGAGTTCGCGCGCCCAGGCGAGCGTCAGGCCACGCACCGCTGCCTTCGTCGCTCCGTAGGCGCCCATGCCGTTGAACGCGGCCGACGAGGAGATGTTGAGGACGTTGGCGCCGGGCCGGCCCTGCATGTGCGGGCGGACGGCGAGCGTTCCGATCATCACGCCCATCACGTTCACGTCGAAGAGGCGGCGCAGCCTGGATACCGGAAGCGTCGCCCACGCGGTGCCGTACTCGAGCGAGTGCAGACCGGCGTTGTTGATGAGGATGTCGACGCCCCCATCCACGGCGACGACGTCGGTGAGCACCGCGTCCCAGGCTGCTTCGTCCACCACGTCGAGGCGGTAGGCCGAGGCCTGCCCGCCGGCCTCGGTGATCTCGCGAGCGGCTCTGTCGACCGCGGCCTCATCGACATCGGTCAGGACCGCATGCGCGCCGAGGTCGGCGAGTGCCCGACCGAACGCGCGCCCGAGGCCGCGCGCGCCGCCGGTGATGAGGGCGACGCGCCCCCCGAACTGAGCTGCCACATCAACCACGACCGCCTCCGCAGGTCAGGAGATTTGAACTCAGTCAAGTTATAGCCGGGCGGGCGGGCGCACAACGCCGGCAGCATCGCACCGGCAGCTTCTGGCGTGGTGGACGGGATCAGGAGCGCGTCGAATCTCTGACCACCGCCCGGGGCGGGCCCGCCGAGGTGTGTTCCGTTCCGGGCGGGTCGAGCGCCCAGTCCGCCACCCCGCCCCACTCGTCCTCGTACACGAGCTCCGCCATCGGGCGCCGGCGCACCGGGCCGTGCCGGCCCGCCGGCCTGCCCAGCGTGATGGTGCCGGCGATGAACGTGTTGGCCGGCACTCCCAGCAGGTCTCTCAGCTCGGCGTCGACGGCGAAGTTCCAGCCGGTGAACGCGCCGCCATAACCGAGCGCGCGGGCGGCGAGCAGGAGGTTCTGACAGGCCGGATACACCGAGGCACCCTCGGACGGCGTCGGGTCGCGGTACCGGACCAGGCACGGGAGAATGACCACCGGGATCCGCTCGAACTCGTCGACGAACTGCGCCATCGCGCGGGCCGTCCGGGCCTTGGGCGAGTCGGTCTGCGTCCCTGAGCCGCTGTCGTATCCGTCCGCCTGGCGTTTTCCGTTCCAGACCCGCCGGGCGGCCTACCCGATCAGCGCCTTCGCCGCGGCAGCCTTCGGCCCGTCCGTCAGCACGACGAACCGGAACGGCTGCCGGTTGGAGCCGCTCGGCGCCCGGGTGGCGGCGAACAGCATGTCCCGTAACGCCTGGCGCGGCACCGGTTCGTCGGTGTACCGGCGGATGGCCCGCGTCGTCGTCAGCCCTTCCAGCAGGCCCACCGTGTCCGCCGGAAGTGGAGCCGCCTGAAGCGGAGCCGCCCCGCCCGCGTCCAGGGCACTGCTTCCCTGGTCGGCATCCGTCTCCTGCCTGGTCATCGATCAGACCTGTCTGCTCGCCGGGGCCGGGCTACGGGGTCGTCCGACCGTCGAGGAGCGTGACGATGGAGGCCGGGGTGAGTGGCAGGTGGGTGATGGTGACGCCGAACGGGGCGAGCGCGTCGGCCACCGCGTTGATGACGGCGGGGGGCGCGCCGATCGCGCCGCCCTCACCGACGCCCTTGTGCCCGCCCGGGCCCGGGCCCGGGGTCTCCAGGTGGACGTGCTCGATCTCGGGCACCTCGGCGATCGTGGGCAGCAGGTAGTCGATGAAGGTGGTCGCGACCGGGTTGCCGTCGTCGTCGTAGGCGAGGTCCTCGTAGAGGGCACCGCCGATGCCCTGCACGGTGCCGCCGTCGATCTGGCCCTCGACGATGTTCGGGTTGATTCTCGGCCCGCAGTCCTCACTGACGATGTAGCGCAGGAACGTGACGACCCCGGTCACGGTGTCGACCTCGCAGGTGCACACATGCGTGGCGTTCGCCCAGAGCATCGGGGCCTGCGCCTGATGCCGGCCGCTCGCCTCCAGCCCCGGCTGCACACCGGGCGGCAGACTGGCGGACTCGAAGTACGCGATGTTCGCGATCTCGGCGATCGACAGGCCGACCGTCGGGGTGCCACGCACGGTCGCCCGGCCGTTCCCGAGCTCGATGTCGTCGACCGCGGCCTCCAGCCGGTGCGCGGCGATCGCGATGATGCGCTCGCGCAGGATCTCCGCCGTCGATCCGACCGCGCCGACGATCATCGAGCCGCTGCGGCTGCCGCCGGTGCCGCCGCCGAAGGGCGTGACGGCGGTGTCGCCCTGGATGCTGTTCACGTCGTCGATGTCCACACCGAGCACGTCGGCCGCGACCTGGACGGCGGTGGTCTCCAGGCTGTTACCGGTCGAGCCGCCCGCGACGTACACGTTGACCCTGCCGGTCGGCTCGATGCGGATGGTCGCGCCCTCGGTCGCGTAGTACGGCATGCCGGCGGTGGTCGGCTCGACGTAGCTGCAGGTGCCGACGCCGATGTAGCGTCCGTTCGCGAGGGCCTCGGCCTGCTCGCGGCGGAAGGCGTCGTAGTCGAGCAGCGTCAGCGCCTCCTCGAACACCTCCCGGGGCGACATGTGGTCGTAGGGCATCCCGCAGGGGTTCACGTGCGGCATGTCCGCGCGGGCGAGGAAGTTGCGCCGACGCAGCTCGATCGGGTCGATCCCCATGTGCCGGGCCGCGTTGTCGAGCAGCAGCTCGCGGGCGACCGACTCGTACTGCCACGGCCCGCGGTATGCGCTGCGGCCCAGCGTGTTCGAGAACACCGACGTCGTCGACCAGGTCGCGAGCGGCACGCGGTACGGGCCGGGAAACATCAGGCAGACCGCCACCGAGGTGCCCACCGGCCACGGCGTCGGGTACGCACCGACGTCCTGCACATGATCGATCTGCGCGGCGAGAATGGTGCCGTCCGCGTCGAAGGCCATGCGTGCCAGGCCGTGTTCATGGCGGGCCATGTTGCCGGCCATGAGGTTCTCGCGCCGGTCCTCGATCCACTTCAGCGCCGCCGGCACCTTCTTCGCGGCGAGCAGGATGCACATGTCCTCGCGCATCGCCTGGACCTTCTGCCCGAAGCCGCCGCCGGCGTCCCGCATGATGACCCGGACGCGGTGCTCCGGCACGCCGAGCAGCCGCCCGGCGAACGCCCGCAGCTCGTGCGGCGCCTGTGACGTCGCCCAGATGGTGAGCTCCCCGCCCGACCACTCCACGACGATGCCCCGGGTCTCCATCGGTACCGGGGCGTAGGCCTGCTGGTAGACGGTCCCGGTCTCGACATGGGCGGCGGCCCGGCAGACCTCGTCGATCTCGTCCGGCGGCGCCCCGCGCAGTTCTCCGGCGACGTTGTTGGCGTAGGCCTCGTGCACGCGCTCGCTGGAGGCCTGCGCGTGCACGTAGTTCGCGACGGCGGGCAGCGGGTCGTAGTCGACGTCGACGAGTTCCATCGCGTCCTCGGCGACGTAGCGGTTCACCGCGACGACCAGCGCGACGGGATCGCCGACGAAACGCACCTCGCCCTCGGCGAGAGCCGGCCGCGGGGTGTCCGGGACGTCGCGCCCGACGACGGCGTGCCACTGCTCGTGGACGCCGGGATTGAGGTCCGAGGCGACGAACACGGCGTGCACCCCGTCGAGCGCGAGCGCCGCCGACGTGTCGATGCTGACGATGCGCGCCCGGGCGAACGGGCTGCGCACGAAGCACGCGTGCAGCATCCCGGGCCGCGTGATGTCGTCGACGAACGTGCCCTGCCCGGTCAGCAGCCGCGGGTCCTCGACTCGTCGTACCCGGGCACCGGTGTAGCGGGCAGCGGCCGTCGTGACGGCGACATCCGTCATCATTTCCTCCACAGTGGCATCAGTTCGAGATCGGAGTCGGTCACGGCATCGGAGCCGGTCACAGGGTCGGAGCCGGTCACAGGGTCGTGGTGGATGGGGCCCGAGACGGAGCTCAGCTGCGCACCTGACCCGCCCCAGCGGGACGCGATGATCTCCGCCGCGATGGAGACGGCGGTTTCCTCCGGGGTCCGGCCGCCGATGTCGAGGCCGATGGGGGCGTGTAGCCGGGCGAGGTCCGCCGCGGTGAACCCGCGTTCCCGCAGGCGGGCGAGGCGGTCGTTGTTCGTGCGCCGCGATCCCATCGCACCGAGGTAGGCCAGCGGCATTCTCAGCGCCACCTCGAGCAGCGGGACGTCGAACTTCGGGTCGTGGGTGAGGACGCACACGACGGTGCGTTCGTCGACCTCGGTGCGGGCGAGGTACCGGTGCGGCCACTCGACGACGACCTCGTCGGCATCGGGGAACCGCTGCCGCGTCGCGAAGGTGGCCCGCGCGTCGCAGACGGTGACCCGGTAGCCCAGGAAGGTGCCGATGCGGGCCACCGCAGCGGCGAAGTCGATCGCGCCGAACACGATCATCCGCGGGCGCGGTGCGTAGGCGGCGACGAAAACGGCCACGTCGGTGCCGCGCCGTTCCCCGCGCGGGCCGTAGCGCAGGACCGCGGTGGTACCTCGCTCCAGCAGGCCGCGGGCGTCGTCGCGGACGGCGTCGTCGAGACGGGACCCGCCGAGCGAGCCCGTGACGGTGTCGGGCCGCACCACGAGCCGGGCCCCGACCGGGCTGTCGGCGACCCCGCTGACGAGGGTCGCCACCGCCACCGGACGTCCGGCCCGGATGTCGTCGACGACCCCACCCAGCTCGGGGAAGGTCTGCTGGCTGACGGGTTCGACGAAGACGTCGATGATCCCGCCGCAGGTGAGACCGACGGAGAACGCGTCGTCGTCGCTGACGCCGTAGCGCCGCAGCTGCGGGGTGGCGGTCGTCCGGCACGCGCCGGCGAGTTCGTAGACGTCGCCCTCGACGCATCCGCCGGAGACACTGCCCGCGGCCGTGCCGTCGGGGGCGACGAGCATCGCGGCGCCCGGCTGGCGCGGCGCGGACTTCCAGGTGCCCACGACAGTGGCCAGGCCGACCGTCTCGCCGGCGGACCACCACCGCTGGAGCTCCTCGAGCACATCACGCATGGAGGATCACCTCTGCCAGTTCCTGGAGTGCGTCGAAGGTGTGCCCGGCCAGCAGCTCGTCGACATGGGGGAGGGCGGCCGCCATCCCGGCCGCGACCGGTGCGAACCCTTCCCGCCCCCGGTGCGGGTTCACCCACAGGACCCGGTGGGAGAGCCGGGAGAGCCGGGCGGTCTGCTCGCCGAGCAGGGTCACGTCGCCACGCTCCCACCCGTCCGAGACGAGCACGGTGACGGCCTGTCGGGTGGCGCCGCGCTGGCCCCACAGGTCCAGCATCGCCCGCAGGGACTCGCCGAGCCTGGTGCCGCCGCTCCAGTCCGGGATGGCTCTGCCGGCCGCGTCGAGCGCCTCCTGCGGATCGCGCAGGCGCAGGTGCGGCGTGAGCCGGGTCAGCCGGGTACCGACGGTGAACACCTCGGTGCCGGCGGGCCGCACCCGCATCGCCGCGTGGGCGAAGCGCAGCATCAGGTCCGCGTACGGGGCCATCGAACCGCTGATGTCGATGAGCAGCACCAGCCGGCGGGCACGCACCCGGCGGCGGAGTGTGGGCAGCCGTGCGGGCTCGCCGCCGCGGACCATGCCGCGCACCGTCCGCTGCAGGTCGAGGCGCCGGCCGCGGCCGGGCTGCCAGCGGTGGGTGCGGCGCACCCCCGCCCGGGGAGCGAGCAGCGCGACGAGCCGGTTCACCTCGGCTCGTTCCGCCGTGGTGAGCTGCGTGACGTCCTTGTGGCGCAGGCGTTCGGCCGCGCTGGCGGCGACCGCCAGCTCGTCCTCCTCCCCCTGGGCGTCGTGGCCCGGCGGGGCCTGGGACGACGCGAGCGCCGCGCGGACCGCACCGGCCCGCGCCGGCGGCGGTGGTGGCGGGGCCGGGGGCCCGCCGGCGTGCGCGGCTGGGCCGAACCACTCCTCGAACAGGGTGTCGTACCTGGCCAGGTCGTCCGGCTCGGCGCACAGGGTCAGCCGGCCGGCCCAGTACACCGCCTCGGGATCAGTCGCGTCGAGGTGCGCGACCGCCTCGACCGCGGCGGCGAGCCGGCTGGTGTCGGCCGGTACACCCTGGGCGCGCAGCATGCGGGCGAAGCCGGTCAGGGCGACCACCGGGTCGGGTGGCATCGGGGCGTGGTCCATGGCTCAGCCTCCGAGTAACTCGCCGAGGCTGCGCTCCACCCGGACGAAGTCCTCGCGGTACTTCACCACCGCGCCGAGGGTGGCCCGCGCCGCCTCCTCGTCCAGACGGCTGGCACCGAGGGTGTGCAGAGCGTGCGCCCAGTCGATCGTCTCGGCCACCCCGGGCGGCTTGAGGAGATCGGCTGTGCGGAGCCGGCCCGCGGTCCGGGCGACGTCGGCGACGAGCCGTACCGCCGCGTCGGGGACCCGTGACCGCACGATCGCGACCTCCCGGTCGAAGTCGGGGTGCGCGAGCCACAGGTAGAGGCAGCGACGCTTGAGCGCGTCGTGCACCTCGCGGGTGCGGTTCGAGGTGATCACGGTCAGCGGGGGGACGTCCGCCGCGATCGTGCCGAGCTCCGGCACCGTCACGGCGTTCTCGGCCAGCACCTCCAGCAGGAACGCCTCGAACTCGTCGTCGGCGCGGTCGATCTCGTCGATGAGCAGGACGGCGGGGCTCTGCTCGAGAGCGAGCAGGATCGGCCTGGCGATCAGGAACCGCCGGTCGTACAGGGACGCCTCGAGATCCCCCCGGTCACCGGCGCCGCCAGCGCCGGCGGCGGGGTCGGAGCCCGCGGCGCGCAGGTGCAGGATCTGCCGCGGAAAGTCCCAGTCGTAGAGCGCCTGACTGGCGTCGATGCCCTCGTAGCACTGCAGGCGCAGGAGCCGGACGCCGCAGATCTCCGTCAGCGCGTGCGCCAGGGCGGTCTTGCCGACTCCCGGGTCGCCCTCCACGAACAGCGGCCGGTGCATCCTCATCGCGAGGAACACCGCGGTGGCGATCCCCGGGCTCGGCAGATAACCGGCCGCTTCGAGGGCGTCCGCCACGGCGGTCGGGTCGGCGAAGTCGGGGAACGACATGACGGGAGCTACCACCGCTCAACTCGTGCAGGAACGCGGACGGAGCGGGACCTCTATCCGCAGAGCCGCTGCCGTGCCCTGCGCAGCAGAGCGTTCAGCAGCCAGCCCGCCAGGAAGGCGGCGAGCAGCGGGGCGGAGTGCTTCAGCACCGGCGCCCCGGCCGTGCCGAGCAGGTCGACGGGCTCGGCCACCGGCTGGTTGATGACACGCGTCACCGGCTTCGTCGGTGTCACCGGCGCTGCGGCGCCGGCCGGGTCGACGGCGGCGGGAGCGGGAGCGGCGGCGGGAGCCGCAGCGGATCCGGTCGAGGGAGCCGCGGCGACGCCGGGAGCGGACGCGGCCGGAGCCGCCGCGGAGGTGGCCACGGCCGCCGGCGCGGGTTCGGGGGCGGGCGGAGCGGTGTCGTCGTCGCCCCTGAGCACGGTCGACTCGAGGGAGTCGACGAAGCGGCCCAGCAGGCTGGCGCTGACGTCGGCGATCACGCCGCGGCCGAACTGGGCGACCTTGCCGGTGATGTGCAGGTCGGTCAGCACGACCGCCTTCGTGCCGTCGCCGTCGGGGGCGAGGGTGACGGTGATGGTGGCCGACGCGTTGCCCTGGCCGCGGGTCTCCTTGCCGTCGGCCTTGAGGACCGCGCGGTGCGCCGCCTCGTCACGTTCGAGGAAGGTCGCTGTTCCCTTGTACTGGGCGGTGATCGGACCCACCTTGACCTTCACGGCACCGCGGTACTCCTCGCCGGCGACCTCCAGGAGCTGGGCGCCCGGCATGCAGGGTGCGATGCGTTCGAGGTCGGTGAGAACCGCCCAGGTGGTGGCGGGGCTGGCGGCGACGCGGAACTCGTTGGTCAGTTCCATGGGAAATCCGTCTCCTAGAAAATGCGAACCCGGGCGCGGCGGGCCCGCCGCTGCCTCGGGGCCCGGTAGAGGTCGTCGTGGGGAGAACGGCCGCGGCCGGGGTACGCGGCCCGGGCCGCGGGCAGCTGTGCCAGCCCGGGCGCACCCGGGCCCGGGTGCGCCGCCGACGGCCCGACAGCGGTCACGGCGTGCTGCGCGCCGCGGCCCGCACGGCCTTCATGATCCCCTGATAGCCCGTGCAGCGGCAGATGTTGCCGGACAGGCCGGCGCGGATCTCGTCGTCGGACGGGTCGGGGTTGTCGCGGAGGAACGCGGTCACCGAGACGACGAAACCAGGCGTGCAGAAGCCGCACTGGAGGCCGTGGTGATCGCGGAACGCCTCCTGCACGGGCGACAGCGCGTCAGGCTCACCCAGCCCCTCGATCGTGGTGACCTCGGCGCCGTCGGCCTGCACCGCGAGGACGAGGCAGGCCCGTACCGCCGCGCCGTCCAGCAGGACCGTGCACGCGCCGCACACCCCGTGCTCGCACCCGAGGTGTGTCCCGGTGAGGTGGCAGTGCTCCCGCAGGTAGTCGGCCAGCGTCAGACGTGGTTCGACCCGCCCGCGGCGCGCGAGGCCGTTGACGCGCGTCTCGATCTCGATCTCATTCATGAAGAGCCTCCTGCGCCGCGCGCCGCCAGGCACGGGCCACCATCGCGGCGCCGACGCGCCTGCGGTAGTCGGCCGACCCGTGGAGGTCGGCCGGGACGGACCTGAGGGCGGCCATCGCCGCCTCGCCGACGGCCTGGGCGTCGACGTCGGCGATGGCTGTGCCGGTGACAGTCGCCTCCGCGGTGGTGGCGCGTTCCGGTGTCGAGCCGAGGCCGAGCAGGCCGATCGCGCACCGCCCGACGCGCCCGTCGTCGTCGAGTTCCAGGGCGACGGTCGCGCCCGCGACGGCGAAGTCACCGTGGCGCCGGGCGAGCTCCTCGATCGCATGCCCGCTGCGGCCGCCCCAGACCGGGAAGGTGACGCCGGTCAGGATCTCGTCGTCGGCGAGCGCCGTCGTCCACGTGCCGGTGAAGAAGTCTGCCGCGGGGATGGTGCGCTGCCCGCGGGGCGACACCGTCTCCAGCTCCGCGTCCAGCGCCAGCGCGACCGCCGGATACTCGGCAGCCGGGTCCGCGTGGGCGATCGCACCGCCGATCGTGCCGCGGTTGCGGATCTGGAAATGACCGATGAAGGGTGTCGCCCGGCTCAGCAGCGGGACCGCCTCGGCGACCTCGGCGGACGAGCCGACCGCCGCGTGGGTGGTGCCGGCGCCGAGACGGATCGTGCCGCCCCGGCGCTCGAGACCCCGCAGCTCCGGTATGCGCCCGAGATCGATCAGATGATCAAAGACCGCGAGGCGCAGGGCGAGCATGGGAACGAGGCTCTGCCCGCCGGCGAGGACCTTGGCACCGTCGCCGTGCTCGGCGAGCAGCGCGACAGCCTCGTCGAGGCTGGATGGCGCGTGGTAGGCGAACGGCGCCGGTTTCACGGGAGCGACCTCTCCGGAACACCGGGAGCGGCGCCGCCCGCGCCACTCCACCCGAGCCGCACGTGTGTGCGCCCGAGGTGATTACCTGCGTCCTGTCTGGGCCACCGTAACATCGCGTGCCCGCGCCCCTTCGTGTTCGCATCAACGTGCTCGTACCGACGCTCTCGGGCGTCGTGTTTATCAGTGGACGGGAAGTCCGAACCGGCTTGCTGAACACTCGTTTTAGCACAGATCCGCACGGGCGTCAGCATATGATCCGCGCACAGCCTATCGATGGTCCGCCCGTATGTACACGCGTCACGGACGCTGGTCGGCGAAGTACAGCCGAAGCCCGGACAGCGCCTCGTCGAGAAAATCTCCGATCGTTCCGTCCTCGTGGTCGAGCCACTGCTCGTAGGCGGAGAGGGCCAGCGCCAGGGTTACCTGGCCCACCGTACGCGGCAGCAGGTCACCGGGGTCCACGGCGTGCCGCGCAGCGACGTAGGAGGCTATGACCTCGCGCCACTGCCGGTATTTCAGTGCCGAATGCGCCTGCAGGGCGGGCGTCCTGAGCAGCAGGATCATTCGCTGCCGGTGCTGGGTAATGGCCTCGGTCGGGAACAGGTTGAACGCGAGCACCGCCCGGTGTACCGCCTCGAACACCGGGATGTCATGCGGCATCGCCTCCAGGGAAGCCTGAAGCCCGGCGAGACTCTCGTCGAACCGGCCCCACGGAATATCATTCTTGGACGGGTAGTACCTGAGTAGGGTCCTCCTTCCGATACCGGCGGCCTGGGCTATCGCATCCAGGGTGGTGGCGTCGAAGCCGCGTTCGGCGAAAGCCGCGAATGCCGCCCGCTCGATCGCGCCGTGATCGGTGACGGGTGGGCGGCCCTTCGGGCGCCTCGGCAGGTCGGCCATAGACCTCGAAATCTACTGACCCGGCCGGGCGGCGGGCCGTCAGGGTCCGGTGCCTCCCCTCGCGGGAGCGCTCCCGTCACGTCCCGGTCGCCGGCCGCGGCGTGCCGGCGCCCGGTCGCGGCGCGGCGGGAACGAGGGGAGCAGGGGGCGGGGCGAGCGGCCTCTGAGCGCGCCGGCCCACAGGCCCGCTCCGTAGGCGAGGTCGTCGAGGCGGCGGGCCAGGACGAAGCGCGCCGGGTCCAGCGAGGGAGCGGAGCGGCGGTAGTCGAGGAGGCCGTCGAGGACCGCCGCGGTCAGGACCGCACGGCGCAGGCGGCGGGAGACCAGGGCGCCGGGGAGGCTCAGCGGCCACCAGTGGCGGAGCAGGAGCGCGCTGGTCTGGCTGGCGGTGGCGGCCAGGCCCCGGCCGGCGAGGTCGGCGGTCAGCCGCGCGCGGTCACCGTCGCGGGGCAGCACGCGGGTGAGCCGGGCACACATCACCGCGACCAGGGTGAGGGCCGCGGGGACCGACCACCGCCGCTGGGCCAGCAGCGCCGCGGCCGTGGCTCCGGCCAGGGGGCTGAGCACCGCGGGTGCCACGGCGGCGCCGTGCCGGCGGGCCAGCTGATGCGCGCCCGTCCCGTAGAAGGCCTTGCGGTTCAGCCAGGCCGCTGGCCGGGTCCGGTGGTCGTGCCAGGCGGTGACGGCGGGCTCGTACCGGACCTGCTGTTCCTGCGCGACCAGGCGCCAGACCAGGTCGACATCCTCGGCGACGCGCATGCTGTCGGTGAAGCCGTCGCCGAGGGCGTCGGCCCGGGCCACCAGGCAGGCGCCGGGAACCCAGCCGACGCGGGAGTGCGGGTGCACCAGCGCGGCGTCCGGGCCGGCGTCGAGCGACGAGCGGGCGTTCTCGTACCGGGAGATCCAGCTGGGTCTCCCGGTGGTCGGAAGACCCAGGATCCGGGGCGTGACAGCGGCGACGCGGGGGAGATGGAGGTGCCGCGCCAGCATCACCAGGCTGTCCGCGGCGACGACGACGTCGGAGTCCACGAAGGCGACGAACGGGGTGGCGACCGCCGCCAGCCCCGCGTTGCGGGCACCGGCGGGGCCACGGTTGTAAGGGAGCGCCACCAGCTCGGCGCCGTGCCGCGCCGCCACCCGGGCGATGGCGGCAGGGTCGCGCGAGTGGTCGTCGACGACGACCACCCGCAGGCCGCCACCGAGGCCTGCCAGCAACCGCTCCAGAGCCTGCTCGCGATCGCGGACGGGAACCACCACCGTCAGCTGGGACGGGTCGGCCGGCGGCAGCGCGCTCAGCACCGGGCCGGCCGCACCGCAGGCGAGCAACCGGTCGGCGAGCTTCCCGGACAGGTCGTCGACCACGTGGAGCTGGCGGTCGACCAGGCGCTGCGCGGCTCTTTCCTGCAGCCGCAGCAGCCGCGGCGGTGCGCCGCCGACCAGCGTCCGGCCGCCGTCGTACACGCGGACGTCGCGGCCGAGCTCGACGACGAGGCTCGGCTCGACGACGGGGCTCGGCTCGACGACGGGGCCGGGAGGCTGGTGGGCGCTCATCCGCGGAAACCGCCCTCGGCACTGACCACGGAACCGGTCAGGACGCCCCCGGCGGGGGAGCAGCAGAAGGCGATGGTCCCGGCGATCTCGGCCGGCTCGATCAGCCTGCCGGTGAGCTGGGAGGAGGCGAAGGTCTCGACGTCCGGCAGCTCGTACAGCGACGCCGTGGCCTCCAACATCGAGGTGCGGGTCGAGCCGGGGGCGACGGCCACGGCGGTGACTCCGGTGTTGACGAGGTCCGCCGCCAAGCCCCGCACCAGGCCGATCACGGCGTGCTTGGCCGTGCAGTAGGCGGTCAGGTGGAACAGGCCGCGCGTGCCGGCGGCCGAGGCGACGGCGACGAACCGGCAGCTGGCGGGGTTCGGCCCGCCGAGCATGAGGGGCACGGTGGCCGCGGCGGTGTTCCAGACGCCCAGGACGTCGACATCCCACAGTGTCTGCAGGTGGGCGGCCGGTGTCTCCCAGAGCGGACGGCCCCCGACGATGACGGCCGCCGCGGCCACGGCGGCGTCCAGCCGGCCGAAGCGCTCGACCGCGGTGGCCGCGGCGGCATCGATCGCCGCGCGGTCGCGCACGTCGGCCACGACCGCGACCACCTGGCCGGGATGGTCGTCGCACAGCGCCTGTAACTGGTCCTTGTCGGCCAGCGGGTACGCGACACCCGGCAGGTCCGCCTCCGCCGCCTCCCCCGCACAGCTGTCGACGGCGACGACGCGGTACCCCTGCCGGCACAGCGCGCGGACGGTCGCCGCGCCGATCCCGCGCGCCGCCCCGGTCACCAGCGCGACGCGGCCCGGCTCGACCGGCGGGCTCACGCCGGCGCCACCGCGGGCCGGGGCGCGCGGAGACGGCCGTCGGTGTCGACGGCTCCACCTTCCACCAGCGCGCAGACCTCTGTGATCATGCCGTTCAGGAGGTGTTCCCCGTCGCGGGCGGTGGCGGTGGTCGGGTCGCCGAGCACCCCGGACGGCGAGACGGCGGCCACCCCGCCCGTCCTGATGGCGGGCAGCAGCTCGGGGAGGCTCGCGGTGTTGCCCGCGGCCGCCCTGGTCATGTCCACCTGGTGCGGAGCCAGGTGCAGCATCAGTGAGGTCTCGGTGAACCCCGCGTGCGCGTCGACGATCCCGTGCCCGGACCCGGTTCCGGACCCGGTTCCGCACGGCACCCACGCGACGTCGTGCTGCTCGCGGCGCAGCTGCGCGACGGCCGCGGAGAGGTAGCGCAGGTTGCCGCCGTGCGCGTTGACGAACACGACCCGTCCGCACCAGGTGGCCGCGGAACGGACCAGCTCCACCAGCATCAGGTGCAGGGCCTGGCCACCGATGGAGATCGTGCCCGGGAACGACTGGTGTTCCCCGCTGGCCGTGTAGGCGATCGCGGGCGCGACCAGTACCGGTTCGTCGGGACGCCGATCCTGCAG
Source organism: Parafrankia sp. FMc2 (assembly GCF_041008525.1). Taxonomy (NCBI): domain Bacteria; kingdom Bacillati; phylum Actinomycetota; class Actinomycetes; order Frankiales; family Frankiaceae; genus Parafrankia; species Parafrankia sp. FMc2. The sequence goes on from NZ_JBFLUG010000025.1 coordinate 42,198, forward strand.
ACGCTGTGCCGCGCCCTCGGTCACCGCGACAGCGAGCGTGGTGTCGGTGGTCAGGGGCAGGTGGGGCCCGTGCTGCTCGACGGCCCCCACCGGGACGAGGAGCAGCGGCCCGCGGGGGACGAGCGGCCAGGGGCGTTCCGCCAGACTCGGGGGCGCCGGTGGCCTGGCGGTCATCGCCCGGCCGCGGAGCCGAGCGAGCCGAGTGCCCGGGTGAAGCCCGCGGGTACCAGGACGTCGTCCGGGGTCAGCTCGTGGATGGAGGAACGCCCGAGCGCCAGCAGCGTCGAGTCGATGCCGTTGCGCAGGACGTCCAGGACGTTCTCGACGCCGGCCTGCCCGCCGGCGGCCAGCCCCCACAGGTACGCGCGGCCGATCATGACCGCCCGGGCGCCGAGGGCGAGTGCCTTGACGACGTCCCCGCCCCGGCGGATCCCGCCGTCCATGAGCACTTCGATGTCGGTGCCGACCGCGCCCACGATGGCCGGCAGCGCCCGGATCGGGGCGGGGGTGCCGTCGAGGTTGTTGCCGCCGTGGTTGGAGACAGAGATCGCGCTGACCCCGGCGTCGACCGCGCGGCGGGCGTCGTCGACCCGGGAGACGCCCTTGAGCATGAACGGCCCGTCCCACTGCTCCCGCAGCCAGGCGATGTCCTCCCAGCTCGCCGGCGGTGTCTGCATCCACTCGCCGTACGCGCCGAAGAAGACCGGGGCCTGCTCGCCGGGTTCGGCCAGGTTCGGCACGCTCAGGTCGGGAAGGTGCCCGGTGCGCAGGTACTCGAACAGCCAGCGCGGCCGGGTGATGCCCTGCGGCGCCAGCTTGGCCATGGTCCTCAGGTCGAGCCGTTCGGGGATCCACGGGCTGCCCCAGTCCCGGCTGTGGGAGAAGGACCAGTCCAGCGTGACGATCAGCCCGACCGCGCCGGCCTGGCGGGCGTGCTCCATCCGCCGGATCATCCAGTCCCGGGAGCCCATCCAGTAGATCTGGAAGAAGGTCTGCGGGTTGGCCGCGATGACCTGGTCGATGGGCTTGCTGGCGAAGGATGACAGGCCCATCGCCGTGCCGCGGGCGGCAGCCGCCCGGGCGACCGCCACCTCGCCGTCGGGGTGCACCGCCTGGACCCCGGTCGGCGAGATGACCACCGGCAGGGAGATGGGCTGACCCAGCACCGTGGTCTGCAGGTCACGCTTGGGCGACAGCCCCGCCACATGCGGGGCGAAGCCGAGCTCGTCGAACGCCCCGGTGTTGTCCCGGTAGGACACACCTGCCTCCGAGCCGGCCAGCAGCGCGCTGTACACCGATGTCGGCAGCCTTCGGCGTGCCCGGCGCTGTGCCTCGGCGACCGACTCGAACCATGAGTTGCTCATCATCCACCTCTCGCGGCGCTCCGCTGTGGGAGCAGCCGCGTCCGATCACGTCTCAGCCCGTGGGTGTGAAGCCCGCCAACGGGTTCTCGGCGCACGCCGGGACCGGCGGTGCCGTCACTGCGATCGGCACAGCCGCCACCGCGGTCGGTGGGGGGCCGATCTGGACCAGCACCGGCTCGCCGGCGGACCGCGCCCTGCGGCCGGTGCGGTGCGAGTGGTCGTGGTCCGCCGCCGGCACGGTTCGCCCGGGGTCGGCCAGGGCCTGCTGCCCGTAGCCCTGCACACACTCCGGGTCCGGGCCGTCCAGTGGCAGGCCGGTGAAGAACTTGGCCGCCATGCAGCCGCCCCGGCAGGCGTCGTAGAACCCGCAGGACGAGCAGGCACCGCCGCTCTGCGGCTCGCGCAGCTCACGGAACAGCTCGCTGGTGCGCCACACCGGGGCGAAGCCGCCGTCGGCGACGACGTTGCCGGCCCGGAAGGTCTCGTGAATGGTGAACGGGCAGGCGTAGACGTCACCCACCGGGTCGATGAGGCAGACCACCCGCCCCGCCCCGCACAGGTTCAGGCCGGGCAGCTTCTCGCCGAAGCCGGCCAGGTGGAAGAACGAGTCCCCGGTCAGGACCTTCTCGCCCGCCCCCACCAGCCAGTCGTAGAGGTCCCGCTGCTGCTGCGCGGTCGGGTGCAGCTCGTCCCAGACGTCCGCGCCGCGCCCGGAGGGGCGCAGCCGGGTGAGCCGCAGCGTCGCACCGTGGTCGTCGGCGATGCGTTGGAACTGGTCGAGCTGGCCGGCGTTCTCCCTGGTCACCACGACGGACACCTTCGCGTCCCGGAACCCGGCCTCGGCCAGGTTGTCCAGCGCCCGCAGGGCCATCGCGAACGACCCCCGGCCCCGTACCCGGTCGTTGACCTCCGCGGTGGCGCCGTCCAGCGACACCTGGACGTCCACGTAGTCGGTGCGGGCCAGCTGCCGGGCCCGCGCCCGGTCGAGGCGCACGCCGTTCGTGGAGAACTTCACGCCCACGTGACGGTCGACCGCGTACTGCAGCAGGTGCCAGAAATCCGGGCGGACGGTCGGTTCCCCGCCGCCGATGTTGACGTAGAAGACCTGCATCGCCTGGAGCTCGTCGATGATCGCCTCGCACTGCGCGGTACTCAGCTCGCGTGGGTCACGACGACCGGAGGACGACAGGCAGTGCACACACGACAGGTTGCAGGCGTAGGTCAGCTCCCAGGTCAGACAGATCGGCGCGTCCAGTCCGCGCTCGAACCGCTGCACCAGGGAGACGGCGGCGGGACTGGACGTCCCGGCCGCCGGAGCGTCGGTCAGGGTGGTCATCGGGCCTCTCCCGGGGTCTCGCGATGACGGATCACATCGGCCTCGGCGAGGCCGCGCAGCGCGCGGGCGTAGGCGGCCCACTGGCCGGCGGGTACACCCGCCCTGGTCAGCGCGGTCCGGACGTCCGGCGCAGCGCCCAGACCGCGCACAACCTCGACCAGTTCCGGGCGCTTGAGAAAGATCAGTCGGCGGTTGTCGAAGTGGTAGGCGAGTGCCCCGAACGGCTCGGGGCGCAGCGCCACCACCCGTGACAGCTCCCACGCCTCGTCGAGGATCGTGTCCACCTCGTCGGCGGCAGCGCCCGGCAGCACGGCGGTGTCAGTAGACGCCGCACATGCCGTCGATCGAGACCTCCTCGATCAGCGCGTCCTCCTCGAGCGGAGCCTGCGCGGTCGTGTCGTCGATCCCGAGGTCGGTGGCCCCGCCGGACTGCCCTGCAACCGCGGGTGTGATCGGTGTCTGCACGATGTCTCCTTCGTCGTCTCCCGCCGCCGCGGACGTCGTGGCCGCCGCGGTCGGGAAGCCGAGGACCGTGCGAATCACCATATTGGCACCGAGCGCCAAAATAAAGCGTTAGGTCGCGACGAACTCGGTCAGTGACCCTTCGACGCCGCTGTCGGTCCCGTACTGCGGCGAGCCCGTACCGGCGGCCTGTGCCTGCCGGTACGGGCTCGTCCGCGTGGGTCAGCGCTTGTTCAGCTGACCGGCGTCCACCGGAACGACCGTGCCGGTCACGTACCGGGCGTCCTCCGACACGAGCCACAGGATGGCGTTGGAGACGTCGACCGGATCAACCGCGTCGACCGGCATCGCGTTGGCCAGCACCCGCGCGAGCTCCGGCGACCCCGCCGTGATGACCGACAGGTCTCCGTTGGCGGCCATGGGTGTCTTGACCGTGGTCGGGGCGACGCTGTTGACCCGGATGCTGTACGGGGCCAGGTAGTTGGCCCACGACCGCATCAGCCCGACGACACCGTGCTTGGCGGCGGTGTAGCCCTGGAACCCCGCGGAGGGAAGGCCCACGCCGATCAGGCCGCCCGTGGAGCTGGTCAGCACGATCGCGCCGCCCTGGTTCCGCTCGACCATCGACGGGATCGCCACCCGGCCGGTGTTCCACACGCCGGTGAGGTTGACGCTGATGACGTCGGCCCACTGGTCGTCCTCCGTGGCCATTCCACCGGGCCCGATGCCGGCGTTCGCCAGGACGATGTCGACCGGGCCCAGCTCGGCGGTGCCGTCGTCGAAGGCCTGCTGCAGGGCGGGCAGGTCTCGGACGTCGGCCTGCCTGGCGACGATCCGCCGACCCAGGCCCTCCACCTCCTTCACGGTCTGCGCCAGGTCCTCCGGGGTGGACATCGGGTAGGGCACCGAGGCAATCTGGGCGCAGATGTCGACCGCGATGATGTCCGCGCCCTCCTGGGCTAAACGAATCGCGTGGCTGCGGCCCTGGCCGCGAGCCGCCCCGGTGATGAACGCGATCTTGCCGTCAAGCTTTCCCACTGGATCTCCTCGGCTGGTGCCCGTGATGCGGGAGGAGCGCATCACCGCCCCCCACGCCGTGACTGCCTCCGCCTCGGCCACTGCCGAAGGCGGAAGCGCCCAGTTAGCTGATGTTTGAACACTAGTTCAATGTTCTGGGTGTGTCACGTCACATCTGCTCACGTCTGGTTGGCCGGCTGCCGGTAGGCCCTGCCGTCAAGGGTGGTCGTGAGCGTGCCGGTGGCGTCGAAGATGTTGGTCAGGACGTCGATGGTGAGATGGAATCCGTCAGCACTGGTCTTCTTCGTGTTCGTTGTCGTGGACCCGTCCGCGGCGCGGATTGTCTGGGTCAGGTCGGAGTACCAGTCGACTTTGGACGTGGTCAGCGCCGGGATGGTCACCGTTACCTTCTCGGTGCCGTTCAGAGTGCTGACGCCGTCGTCGGTGTAGTCGGCGTAGGTGACCGCGACGGTCTCGACGGCGATGCTGTCGGCGCTCTCGGTGACCACCACCGTCGCCGCGCCGCCCCTGACACCGGCCAGCGTGTACGTGCCTGCGGGCACGTGCGGCCGGGTCGGAATCGCGCTGCCGGGCTCGTACCTCACCCCCCACGGGACGTCGTCCGGGATCGGCGCGACCGTCGGCGCTGGTGCGGGTGCGCGGCTGGTGAGTTCAGCGATCATCAGGCGGTAGGTCCGGCCACCCTGCGCGGTGGAGGTCTCGCAGGGCAGCGGGTTCTCGCCGCCGCAGGCGGGCGGGGAGGCCAGCGCCTGCCAGTAGACGATGGCGGTGCCGTCGGGTGCCCACTTCGGGTCGGCCATGCCGTTCCAGTTCGGATCGTTGACGCTCCCCGGACCGCCGTCGCCGGCGGCGTTGATCCGCTGGCCCTGATAACCGCCGCGGTCACCGTGGCTGTCGATGAGGATCGGTTGGAAGAACCGCCGCTGCCCGTTGTTGCGGGTCGACGAGGTCGCACTGGTGGTGATCATGTCCGTGATCGGCGGGACGCCGCGCATCCCGGCCAGGAACATCTGGCGGTCGGAGCCGCGGGTGTCCATGGCCACGGTCCACCTGCCGTCGGGGGAGAGGTCGACCGGATCGACGTACTCCGGATTCGAGGTCAGGCGGCGGACCTTGCCCGTGCTCAGGTCGGCGGCGAACACGTCGATGTTGGACGACTCCTCGGGGTACCCGATGTAGGTGACCTCCCGGCCGTCCGCGCTGAAGCCGCGCAGCTCACCGACGGACAGCGCCGCGCGGTCGTAAACCAGCCTGCGCGGGTCCTTCGGGTCGACGGACATCGGCTGGGTGTCGGCCGGGTCGAACAACCGGGTCACGGTGACCACGTCGTAGCGCGGCGCCGTGGGTGTGCCGGTCTCCGGCGTCGGGGTGAACTCCAGACGTCCGAGATAGGAGAACTGGCCGAACCGCCCGTTCGCGATGGTGAAGCTGCTGAAGCCGAGGTGGACGTCGTCCGGATGGATACGCAGCTCGCGGATGCTCCCGCCCCTGCCGGAGCCGTCCGCGGTGTTGTTCCACCGGATGGGATAGATGTGCGTCTCGGCCGGGGTACAGGCCGCGTCGGTGAGCTGATGGTTCCCACAGTCGACGATGTTGGTGCCGAGGAGCACCCGCCTTCCGTCCCGGAAAGGCTGGGGATAGTCCCTCGCCTCGTTGGTGCCCACCGCGTTCGCGGCCGGCACCCCGCAGGTCACGCACTTCCAGGCGTCGCCGTTGGGAAAGGCCCTCCCATCGGTTCGCACGATGATCAACTGGTCGCCGCTGTAGATGCTCGCGGGGTCGGGCGCGGCGGGTGCGCCGGCGAAGGAGACCCGGGCTGTGACATGGGCGCCGTCCGGCAGGTAGCCGCCCGACTGGAAGCCCCCGCTCCTGCTGATGCACCCCGTGCGGCGCGGGTTGGCGGCAGCCGTGCACGCACCCGGATCGGTGCCGGGTGCGACCGGTGGCAGTGGCAGCTCGCGGACGGAGATCGGCTCCGGCGCCGGCGGCGCGGGAACCCCGCCGGCCGGCTTCCCGGTGTCGGCCGGTCTGTCCGGCTGCGAGTCCGAACACGCCGGAACCGCCACCAGGACCGCGGCCAGGCAGCCGAGTAACCACCGTGACCTCCGTGGTCGCGTTCGTGATGGTGCTGGTCGGGATGGTGCGGATGTCGATCTCGGCACGGCGTGCTCCCCACGGACAACGGCGACGAATGCCGGGGGGAAGCTACTGAAAGCCGTGTTAGCGGAGCGTTAGCTGACCGTGGGAACGCCTGGCTGCTCGGTCACCCGCACAGCGGGAATCGTGATGTGGGCCGCGACCCCGTCGGGACAGCGGGTCCATGCGATGGCGCCGCCATGGGCGCGCAGCACCGCGTTCACGATCGACAGCCCTGTCCCGGGCCTGCTGGGGACGTCGCTGTCGGCCCCGCCGGGTCCGCCGGGAGAGGAGGGCGCAGGGCCGACGTCCTGGCCGGGTAGCCGGCTGAAGGATTCGGTCGGGGCGGCGACCGAGTTGGCGACGACCAGCCGTGCCATGCCGCTCTCCGGGTCGGGTGCGACCTCGACCCGTACCCAGCCGTCGGCGGCCCGGTTGTGCCGGGCGCTGTTGTCCAGCAGGTTCCGCACGAGGCTCTCCACCAGCGCGCGGTCGCAGGTCACCTCGGTGGTTCGCAGGTCCACATCGACGCGCAGTCGGGAGAACGCCGGCCCCTCGACGACCCGGCCCAGGACGTTGCCGACAAGCTCGTCGAACGCGAACCTCGACTTCTCGAGCGCGCGCAGGTCGACGCGGGAGAGCACGAGCAGCCGTGCCACGAGACGCTCACCGCGGTCGACGGCGTCGCGGGCCGCCTCCAGTCGGCAGGCGGTGTCACGGTCGGTCGTGTCATCGAGCAGCATCGCGATCTCGGTCCGGGTGGTGGCCAGCGGCGTGCGAAGTTCGTGCGCGACCTGGGAGGCGAAGCGGCGCTGTGCGTCGAACGCCGAGGCGAGCCGATCGAGCATCGCGTCGAAGGTGTCGGCGAGTTCCCTGATCTCGTCGTTCGGGCCACCGGCCGACACACGCGCCCCGAGGTCCGACACGGATGCCGATCGTGCGCGGGCGGTCATCCTCCGGATCGGCCGCAGGATGCTTCCAGCCAGCACCCAGGCCGCCCCCACCGCCCCCACGAGCACGGCGACCAGACCGACGAACGACCAGCGCCGCGCGTTCGCGAGTGCCTCGTCAATGGGACGTTGCTGGAGGGTGCGCGCCACCTCGCCGACCGTCCTGCCGTCCGGCAGTGGCTGCTCGGCGAACTGCGAACCGAAAAGCTCCTCCGGATGCTGCCGAATGTGCTGGACCACGGTCGACTGCGAAATGCTCAGCTCATCCAGCAGCGCGCTGTTGAAAGAGTAGACCGACGGGTACTCGACATTCCTGAGCGCGAACGTGTTGACTATCAGGGTTGATGATCCGGCAACGACCAGCGCAGCGGAGATCATAGCGGTGATCCGAGTCCTGATCTTCATTTCAGATGGTATCCGGCGGAGGGAACGGTCATGATGGCCGGCGGATCGCCAAGTTTACGGCGCAGGGTCAGCACGGTGACGCGGACCGCGTTGCTGAACGGATCGAGCCGGTCGTCCCACACACTCTCCATGAGCTGCTCCGCACTGAGTACGGCTCCGTCCGCGAGCATCAGCGTTTCGAGCAGCGCGAACTCGCGGTTGGTGAGACGGAGGTCGCGGTCGCCGCGTAGGGCCGTTCGACGGCTCGCGTCCAACACGATGTCCCGCCATCGCAGCACCGGTGGCACCGCCCGCTGACTTCGCCGGCCGAGGGCCCGTAACCGTGCCACCAGCTCCCGCATGTCGAAGGGCTTCGGGAGATAGTCGTCGGCCCCGAGCATCAGTCCCTCCACCCGTTCGGAGACGTTGTTCGAGGCGGTGAGCATGAGAACGCGGGTTGGTCGCCGGTCGCCCACGATGCGTTCACACACGGCGTCACCGTGCAGGCCGGGGAGACCGCGGTCCAGGACGACGATCTCGTAGTCGACGACGTCGATCTTCGCGAGTGCGGCATCACCGTCGTGAGCCACATCGACGGCAAAGCGTTCCCGGCGCAGGGCCCGGGTCACCGCGTCGGCGAGTGGCACGTCGTCCTCGACGAGTAACACCCGCATTAGTTCTCCCGTCCTTCGAGGGCGCTCCCGCCACCGCATCGCGACACGTGTCGCATCACGGCCCGGGAGCTCGTCAGTGTAGGGCGTGATCCGGGCGCGCAGGAGCGATCGACGCCTCCCGCGCGCCGGCACCCGCGCCTGGCGGTGCTGCGGGGCGGATGAGAGGACTGCCAGGTCGGGTCGCGCTGGGTCGTTTACGCGTCACTCGGGGCTTCTCTGACGGATAGGCCGTCCACCCGGCTCCCCAGTCCGCGGACGCGGGAGCGGGGGCTTCGCGACAAAAAACTCTGCGACGTGGGTGGTGTTGGTGTTTCCCTGGATGCGCCTTGCCATGCTCGTGATTCTGTGCTAGAAAGTCTCGCATCGCCTTTGGCGACCGCCTAATATGCTTCATGCCGTCGGAACCACCCTCAGGAGGGGCGCAGGCCACTGATTGGCAGACGACCATTCCTTCGGCGAGACGTCTCTCCTCGACGCCTGTGTGCCTGTATCGGGAGCGGTGTATCGCGATGGGCCTGCAGTCGCCACTGCCGCATCTCGTCGTGGTGACGGTCATCGGGTACCACGAGATGCGCCGTGGCGTGGGCATGTCGGCACGTGCGCACCCGAGGCCCGCGTGTTCGCTGTGGTCCTGCCGACCGCCAGAGCCTGCCCGTGAATGCGTCGGGCAGCTCGAACTGAACTGTACGGACCCATTCTCCCAAACAGTAAGGACACTGACGTCATGTATCGGAAGAAAACCTGCGAGGTTCTCGGTGCTGAACTACAGCATCGCCCGGAAACAGGTCGCCGGTACGCCGAGCTGTTGCCGACCCAGGTTTCCGGGTGCCCGTGCAGCATGCTGTCCGAGACTTTAGCTGGATGACTGGGATTCTGGCTGCGAGCCGTCGGCGACGCACCGTGGTGGCGGCGGCGTCCGCTGCCGCGATGATGCTGTTGGCGGGCGCCGGGTGCAGCGCTGACAGCGCGCCAGCCCCCGCCGCCTCGCCCTGTACCACGCCGGGCATCGGCGTCGATCGGGTGAGAATCGGCCTGATCTATCCGGCCACCGGGCCACTGAGCTCGGTCTTCAGCGCCGCCCGCAGTGGTTTCGAGGCCCGTGTCTCCCTGGCGAACGAATCCGGAGGCGTGCACGGCCGCGAGTTGGAGATCGTTCTGGCCGACGACGCTGGTCAGCCTTCGAGGAACGATGTCGCAGCACGCAGAATCGTGGAGCGCAGTGGCGTGTTCGGCATCGCGCAGCTCACGACAGCCGCGTCGGGTTCGGCCCGCTATCTGGCGGGTGCCGGTATCCCGGTTGTCGGCCTTGCCTCCGAGACGGCCTGGAACGACTACGACACCATGTTCGCGCCTGACTACCTGTACTCGACCAACGGCGCCGTGAGCACTCTGGGCGAGTTCGCGGTCGCCCAGGGCGGTACCAGGGTTGCTGTGGTGGAAGAGTCCCTGTCGGAACCGTCGCAGGCCCTCAGCGATCAGATGATCGCGAGCATGAGTGGCCAGGGTGTGGCACTGGTGGCGCGCATCCCGTACACGGTGGGCCAGAGCTCTCCGGGACAGACGGTGGCCAGGATCGCGGCGAGCCAGGCCGACGTGCTCGTTGTCCAGACTCCGATCGACGGGCTGCGCGAGCTGCTCCGGGCCTCCCGCGCAGCCAACGTCACCTACCGGACGGTTCTGTCCGCGGTCGCCTACGACAAGCGCCTGCTCGCAGAGGCGGGGACGGACCTGGCCGGCGCGACGGCTTTCTTCGACCATATTTCCTGGGACTCCGCATCGCCCAACCTGAGAAATTTCCGGGAAACGATGGCCCGCTACGCGGCCGAGACCCCGGACCCGGACCAGATCACCGTGCTCAGCTCCTACGTGGCGGCCGACATGCTGGTGCGTGGCCTGGAAATGGCGGGTGAGTGCCCGACGCGAGAAGCATTCCACCGCGGCCTTCGGTCAGTCACCGACTACCCGGCGGCCGGTCTCATGCCAGGTGGTGTGGACCTGAGCGCCAATCGCGGCCGGCCGGCGACCTGCCTCACCTTCGCGAAGGTGAATGCCACGGGCACTGCCTACGAGGTCGTTCCCGGACCTGACGGGAAGGAGCAGTGGTGCGGTACCAGACAGGACGGCTGACGTTCCGGACCGGTGCGGGTCAGAGATCGGCGTGCTGCGGCCGGGTCTCGACCACAATGACGGTGGGGGTGTCGGTCGTGAGAGCCGCGGTGAGTTCCTTCTCGAGTTCGTCCGTGGTGTCGACCTGGACGCCCCGACAGCCGAAGCCGCGCGCGAGTGAGGCGATGTCCAGCCCCGGCAGGTCGAGTCCCGGAACTCCGGGCGTGTTCTCCAGCTCGGCGAAGGACTTCAGCACCGAGTACTCCCGGTTGCGCAGGACGACGTAGGCGATGGGCAGTGCGTGCTGGGCGGCGGTCCAGACCGCCTGCACGGAGTACTGGAAGGAACCATCGCCGATGACGCCGATCACCGGGCGGCGCCTGCCGCGCGCCCGGTCACCGAGCGCCACCCCGACCGCGGCCGGCACCGCCCACCCGATGCCGCCGCTGGCCGTCGCGAAGAACGAGTCGGGTCCGACCGTCGGTAGCCACTCGTCCCGCAGGGCCATCGTCGAGGTCGACTCGTAGACGATGACGGCGTCCGCCGGGCGGGCCGTGTGCAGTGCCGCGTGGACCTCCGCAGCCGTCAGTGGCCGGCTCGGTCCGTCCGGCAGTGTTCTGGCCCGGGGCAGCGGTCGCGGAGGGGTCCGCCGGGAGCCCTCCGCCACCTGCTCCGTGAGAAGTTCCAGGGCGATCCGCGGGTCGCCGAGCAGGCTGTCGCCGACGCGCGCCGACGCGGCCACCGCGGGGTCGTCCGTGAGCTGCAGCAGCTCGGCGCCGGCGGGTAGAACCTCACCGGCCACATAGGGGTAGTAACGGAAGACCTCGGCTCCGGCCACGACCACGAGATCATGCCCGGCCAGCCGCTCGCTCACCGCTTTCAGCGAGAGGCCAAGGGGTCCCTGGTAGAGCGGGTGCTCCTCCGGGAAGGAGATGCGGTCCGGCAACGGCGGGCCGTACACGGCAGCCTGCAGCTTCTCGGCGAGGGCTACGGCCGCGTGCCAGCCACCGCGCCGATCGACGTCCGGGCCGATCACCAGTGCCGGGCGCAGGCTCGCCGAGATGCGCTGGGCGAAGCCCCGCAGCCGTTCGGCGTCGGGCGCGACGACGGCGCTCACGCCGCGCACGACTGCCGGGCCGGCCAGCGGGACGTTCCAGTCGTCGAGCGGGATCGAGAGATAGACCGGGCCGGCCGGAGGCTGCACCGCCATCGCGTAGGCCCGCATCAGGGCCGCGGGGACGTCCTCGGCGCGGACCGGCTCATAGGCCCACTTGACCCACGGCATCGGCAGGGTCGTCGCGTCGCGGTTGGCGAGGTAGGGCTCGCCGACCAGCATCTCCCGGTGCTGCTGGCCAGAGGTGACGATCAGCGGCGTGTGTCCGTGGTAGGCCGTGACCAGGTTCCCGACAGCGTTCCCGACCCCCGCGGAGGAGTGCAGGTTCACCAGTGCGGGTCGCCGGGTGACCTGCGCGAACGCGTCGGCCATGGCGATGACGGATGCCTCCTGCAGGCCGAGGACATAGGTGAAGTCGGCCGGGAAGTTCCGCAGGAACGGCTCCTCCGTCGACCCCGGGTTACCGAAGACGGTGGTCATGCCCAGCGCTCGGAGCAGGTCGTACGTCACGCCGTGAACGGTTGGTTCGTGAGCCATCGGTAGCAGCCGCCTCGTTGGTTGGACGCCGCCGCGCTGTGTCGATCGCCGCGCGACCGGCCGTGGCAGGCCGGTCGCCGAATGTTGTCACCGGTTGCAGCTGCCCGCACACCGGCGTGAGGCCTCCTGTGTGCCAGCCTCAGGTCGGGGCGGGATCCCGCCTTCCCGCCCGGACCGATTGCCCTCGAATTCGGCCGGTTGGTATGGTTGGCGCAGGCTTACCAGGAGGTCGAATGACCGTCCGTCTGTGGCTGGATATCTACCCGCCGGAAGCCGGTGCGGGATTCCAGTTCAATCGCGTTGCCATGCGTTGGCATTACGACATGGACACCCTGCACACCCCGCGCACCGGTGACGAGATACGCCTTGACGGCGATGTCTACAACACGGTGAGGCGTGTGCGCTGGCATCTCGACGGTGTCGTGCACGCCGAGCTCACGCCTTTCCAGATCGATCCGGTCGAGGCGGCCCGCCCGCTGATCGATGGTCGCAACCGTCGCGCCTGGGACAGCCGCAAGGGCAGTCTCGACGAAATACTGGAACGTACCCGATGGACACGCGGGTATGGTCCCTGACGCTTTGGCCATGGGTGTCCTGGGGTACTGAGGTGCTGAGGTGCTGAGGTCCTGATCGCGGGACGTCGGGGCCGGGGGCTCAGTTCTTCGAGGCCATCGCCACAGCCGGCTGGATGGCCTGGGGCGTGGAGCGGGTCTGTTCCGGAACGGTGAGGTTCGGTGTCGGTGCTGCCCGACCGGGGATGCCGAGGGCGACAAGGCCGGCGGCGAGGGCGGCTGCGGCGCCGATCAGATAGCCGAGGTGCAGACCCGCGAGGGACGGCACCTGCGTCGGGCCGAAGGGGATCGTCATGTTCGCCAGCACCACGCCGATCACCGCGCTCGCTGCCGAGGTTCCGATGGCGCGCATCAGGGTGTTGAGGCCGTTGGCGGAGGCGCCCTCGGAGGCCGGAACGGCCTGCATGATCAGTGTCGGCAGGGCCGCGTACGCCAGCGCGACGCCGGCACAGATGACGCAGCTGACGAGAAGGACTCCCAGCGGGCTGCCGGTGAATCCGATGGCGAGGCAGTAACCACCCGCGACGACGGCCGAGCCGGTGACGAGAGAGATCTTCGGGCCACGCGCGGTGATCAGGCGGCCGGCCAGCGGCGACACGGCCATCATCACCAGCCCCACGGGTGCCATCCAGAGCCCGGTGGCGAGCAGCGACTGGCCGAGGCCGTGGCCGGTGGCCTTCGGGAGCTGGAGCAACTGCGGGTTGATCAGCGAGTTCGCGTACATCGCGAAGCCCAGCGTGACGGAGGCGATGTTCGTCAGCAGCACCGGACGCCGGATCGTGGTGCGCAGGTCGACGAGCGGAGCCGGGGCGCGGGTCTCCCACCAGCCCCACCCGGCGAGGGCGGCAGCCGACACTGCGAACAGTCCCAGGGTGATGCCACTCGACCAACCCCAGGTGCTTCCCTTCGACACGGCGAGCAACAGGGCGACGAGGCCCGTGGAGAGCAGGGCCGCACCGGGCAGGTCGAATCGGCCCGAACCCCGGACCGGTGATTCGGGCACGACCCGCCACACCAGCACCATCAGAAGTACGACGGCGACAGTGGACGTCCAGAACAGCACATGCCAGTCGGCCTGCTGGGCGACGGCCGCCGCGATCGGCAGACCCAGGGCGCTGCCGATTCCGAGCGACGAGCTCATCAGCGCCATCGCCGGGATGAGCCGCTTCGCGGGGAGCAGGTCCCGCATGATGCTGATGCCCAGCGGGATGATCGCCAGCCCGAGGCCCTGCATCGACCGACCCACGACCAGCGGAACCAGCGTGTCGCTCAGGGCACAGACCACGGAGCCGGCGGCGAGTACGAAGCCGGAGACGAAGATCATGCGCCGCTTGCCGTAGAGGTCGCCCAGGCGGCCGAACACCGGATTGGCGACGGCCGCGGCCAGCAGGGTGCCCGTGATCGCCCACGAGGCGTCGGCCGGGCTCGTGTGCAGCAGCGACGGCAGCACGGGGAGCAGCGGCACCATCAGGGTCTGCATCATCGCGACGACGACGCCCACCGCACCCAGGACCGCGACGATCGCGTTGACGTGCGGCACATCGCCCGCGCGACGGGTGGCGACCGGAGCGGAGCGGTCGGTGTCCTCGCCGGAAGCCATGCTTCCTCCTCTACTTCGTTGTACTACACAAATATATGTATCATGCATATCTCCGCATCGTCAGTGCTAGCCGGGGCGGTACTGGTCACACTCGGCCCGCGGGCCCGCTCACCTCGGTCGGGACCCTGGCCGGGTGGTCAGTCGGAGATGCGGTACACGGTGACCCGTTCGAAGGAGACGATGGCACCGGGCCGCAGCAGCATCACCCGGTACTCGAACAGGTCGTCGACGCTGTCGCAGGTGAAACCGACCTCGTGGTAGTCGAACAACGACGTCAGCTCGCCCGGCCGCAGGTCGCGGGCAGCGAGCTTCTCGCGTCGCAGATGCACGTACACCTCGATGCGCGCGATCGGCTCCTCGGCGGCGAGGTCGACGCCCGGCTCGGCCTCGGCCGCGAGCCGGAACGACGCGCGGTAGGAACCGCGCACCGGCAGCGTCTCGCGCGGCCCGTAGACGAGGGCCTTGCGGCTCTCCGAGATGTACCGGCCCCGGATCACCCGCCCGACCCCGATGTCCGGCAGGTCGATGACCTGGCCGACGGCGGTCTCCAGTGGCGGCATCTGACCGCCGAAGTACCGGACGATGACCCGGCCGACCAGGGGCGGGGTATCAGGTGTGTCGGGGAGCAGGCTGTCGCAGATCTGCATGATGCTGCGGGCGTAGCCCTCGGTGGTGGTGTCGCGGTTGGTGTCGTAGATCGACTTCGCCAGGTCGCGGATGCTCGTGGTCAGCCGGTTCGTCAGCCGCCGGGTGCTCTCCGCCTGCCGGTTCACCCAGACCGCGTACCCGAAGGACAACACGCCGATCACACCGAAGGCGAAGTTGAGCGCGTCCACTGTCAGCCCCCCGAGTCCGCGGCGCAGCCGGAGCAGCCGCCGACCGGGAAGCGGGCCCCGCGCCGGCGCAGGAGTGACCCGAGCCCCACCTGTCGGATCGTAGTGTGCCGATCGCCGCCATGGGATCTGCCAGGAACGCACCCGGATCCGCCCCATCCCTCCGCCATCTCTCCGCCGCCCCGTCCCGCCCCTGCCAGGCCGCCGCTGCTGCGCCAGCGGCCCCGGCGCCGTCGAGAACACGTTCGCGCCCGATTCCAGAACGAGCCTCTCGAAACGACGCTTCGGGGCTGTGCGTGAAGGCGGGATCCAGGTGATGAAGGCCCGGGGGTATGAGTCACCTGGTATGCCCGACCGTGTTGCTGTGGTTGCCCGCCGGAATCCGGGCGCTGTACGTTTCGGCCTCGCGCGTGTGGGCGTGGGTGGGCCGGATCGGCGTCGAAGTGCCCTCCCGTCCAGCAGTGGAGGAGAATCGATGCCCAGTACTCGAAGGCCGTACGTCGCGTTATGCGGTGCATTCCTGGCCATGGCGGTGACCGGGGCCGCAACGGTCGCGTGTTCGGATTCCTCCGCGCCGCCGACGCCCGTCCCGACCGCCATTCCGGTGGAACCGCCAGCCGATCCGTCCCGCCTGCCGATCCTGTTCGTACACGGCGGGGCCGGCTCGGGGGCGCAGTTCGAGACACCGGCCCGCCGGTTCGCCGCGAACGGCTATCCGGTCGGCCACATCGACGCGATCGACTGGGACTCCACCTTCACGGTGGAGACAGCCGAGCAGGTACATGCCCGGATCGACGCGCGCATCGACGCCCTGCTCACGGCGACCGGTGCGGCCAGGGTGGAGCTCGTCGGGCACTCGATGGGCACCATGATCAGCCAGGACTACCTCGCCAGTCGGCCGGAGCGGGCCGCGCGCGTCGCGCACTACGTCAACCTGGACGGCCGGACGGCCCAGGCGCCGCCCGGCGGGGTGCCCACCCTCGCGGTCTGGGCCGAGGGCGATCCGGCCCGCCAGATTGTCGGCGCGGACAACGTCCAGTTCGCGGATCTCGGGCACACCGAGTCGGTCACCTCGCCGCGCACCTTCGAGGCCGAGTTCGAGTTCTTCACCGGCAGGAAGCCGGCCACCACCGAGATCCGACCGACTGCCGGCGGCATGATCCAGCTGTCGGGCCGGGCGGTGCTGTTCCCGACGAACGTCGGCCTGAGCGAGGGCCGACTGGAGGTCCACGAGGTCGAGGCCGCTACCGGGAAGCGCCGGCCCGGCAGCCCGGTCGCCACGACCGCCCTCACCGGCGAGGGCGCCTTCGGGCCGATCACCGCCCGCGCGGGCGCCTCCTACGAGTTCGCCGTCCTGCGCCCGGGGGCGGCGACCCACCACTTCTACTTCCAGCCGTTCCAGCGCAGCGACAGACTCATCCGACTGCTCACCAGCCGCCCCGGCGAGGGTCTCGGCGCGCGGATGGAGACCTCACCGGCCCACACCAACATCACCATCAGCCGATACCGGGAATGGTGGGGCGACCAGGGACCCGGCAGCGACCAGCTGCTCGCCGACGGGACGAACCTGCTGAACCCCGCGAACACGCCCCGGGAGAAGCGGCCCATCGGCCTTTTCCTCACCGACGTCGGAACGGACCGCAGGACGGATCTCACCGCGCCGATACCGGCCTTCTTCTCGGTGATCTTCATGACCGGCATGGACGTCTTCCTGCCGGCCGGCGACACGGCGATCACCCTGGAATCCGTACAGCGCGGCACCGACGGCCACCGCGACCTCATCGCCGTGCCGGCGTTCCCGTCGTCGGAGCACCGGGTCTCGGTCCTCTTCAACGACTACAGCTAGAACCGTTCCTTCCCCGGTCGGCGCATTACATCTAGATGTTTAGGTGCCAGCAACGCCGTCGTCCGGCGCGGGCCCGCCGTGCCGGGGGTGACCGTGTCGGGGGCGACCGTGCCGGCTGCCCGTCAGCCGGTCGTCGTTCCCGGGCTGGGGAGGTCGAAGTGTTCGTCGCGGAGCTGGAAGGCACGTTTCGTGCCGTGCTCGGCGCGGGTCTTGACGAAGTTGAACTCGTCGTCCTGGAACTGGAGGTTGGTGCCGTAGGCGTGGAAGAGGTAGCTGGTGACCTCCTCGCCCTGGTAGGCCTGTAGCTGCTCGACGAGGCGGAAGGCCTCCTTGGCGATGACGATGCCGTCGGCGGGCATGCGGGCGAGTTTGCGGGCCCACCAGTCGGCGCGTGCGCGCACGTCGTCGCTGTTGTCGAGGATCTCGGTGAAGATCGAGAGGTGGGTGAGGTCGCTGGCGGGGATCATGTCGCCGGTGAGGAGCAGGCGGCGGGCCAGGACGGGGCCGAGCCGGTAGAAGAACATGTGCAGGGAGCCGAGGGCCGGGCCCAGGAACCGCGTCGCGGGCATCCCGATCCGGGTGTCACCGGCGACGATCGCGATGTCGGCCATGAGCGCGAGTTCGAAGCCGCCGCCGAGCGCGAAGCCCTGTACCTCGGCGATCGTGGCCTTCGGGTAGCCGAGGAAGTTGTGGTAGAAGCCGAACGACCTGCGGTCGACGGACAGCCGCCGGCGTTGGCTGGGGCGCCGGCGGGCGGAGTCCTTCGCGGCGTCGCCGTACCAGGCGTAGGCGTTGGCCATGTCGGCGCCCGTGCTGAAGACGCCACTGGTGCCGCGCAGGTGCACAACCTTGATCGCGTCGTCGACCGCGAGCTCGTCGAGGTAGGTGCCGAGCTGTTCCCGCATCGCGGGGTCATACGCGTTCCGGCGGCTGGGGTTGTCGAGCGTGAGGCGGGCGATCCCCGTCCCCTCGTCGCGTTCCAGCAGCACACGACCGTCGCTCATGGGCTCTCCCTCTCGCTGATCGAACAGTCCCGCCATCCAGCGATGACATGCTATATCTCTAGATATTTCCGGGCTGGGAGTTAGCATGGTACCGACGCATGTCACCCTCCGCGAGTCCCCTTCGGGGCGCCCGGTGTGACCGCTGCGAGGGTCCGACCGCCGCGGCGACAGGCGAGAGAAGGGGGTGTCGGTGACTACGGAGGCAGGGGTCGGCCTCGACCGGGACGGCGGCGTGCTGCGCGTCGGCCTCGACCGACCGGAACGCCGCAACGCCCTCGACGCCGCGGCGGTGCGCCGGATCGTCGGCGCCCTCGAGGACGCGGCCACCGACGACGCGCTCCGCGTGGTCGTGATCGAGAGCCGCGGCCCGGACTTCTGCTCCGGCGCTGACTGGGTGGCCTCGAACACCGCCGGCGGTGCCCGGCCGCGCCCCGGCAGCCTGCAGCGGCGCACCGCGCTGCAGGCGCACCGGCTCATCCAGCTCATCACCGAGGTGCAGCTGCCTGTCATCTGCGTCGTCCGTGGCCACGCCGTCGGCCTGGGGTTCCAGCTCGCGCTCGCCGCCGACTTCACCGTGGCCGCCGAGAGCAGCCGGTTCTGGGAGCCGTTCCTGACCCGGGGCTTCAGCCCGGACAGTGGCGCTACCTGGCTGCTGCCCCGCCTGGTCGGCATCGCCCGGGCCAAGGAGCTGATGCTGCTCGGCCGGCGGCTGTCAGGCACCGAGGCCGCCGCGTGGGGACTCATCTACCGGGCGGTGCCTGACGCCGAGCTGGCCGGGGCGGCCACGGAGCTGGTCGAGACACTCGGGCAGGCTGCCACGGTCGCCGTCGGGCTCACCAAGCGCCTGGTCAACCGCGGGCTGGAGCTGGGGCTGACCGAGGCGATGCAGGACGAGGCGTTCGCGCTCGAGCTGGCGTCGCGCACCGCCGACTTCAGGGAGGGGCTCGTCGCCTTCAGGGAACGGCGGTCTCCGGACTTCAGCGGGCGGTAGGCGCCGCGGCGCCCGACGAGGGGGATGGCGGACGTCGGGTCAGAACTGGGTGCCGCCGTCGATGTTGATGACGGCGCCGGTGAGGTAGCCCGCGCGGGGCGACAGGAGGAAGGCGAACAGGTCGCCGACCTCGCCCGGTGTGCCCGGCCGGCGCAGGGCCACGTCCATGTGCCACTCCTCGACCATGATCTGTTCGAGGAGGCCGGCCGGCGGAACGCCGCGCTCCCGGGCGAGTGTCCCGCGCAGGGCCGCGAGCGAGGCGGTCTCGATGGCGCCGGGGCAGACGCAGTTGGCCCGCACGCCCGCGCCGCCGTAGGCCCTGGCGACGGTCTTCGTGAAGGCGGCGACGCCGCTCTTGAGGGTGATGTAGGGCAGGCGGTCCGGGTGGTAGGCGCGCATTCCGTAGGCCGCGGTGGTGACCACGGTGCCCCCGCCGCCGGCGACCAGGTGCGGAACAGCCGCCCTGACAGTGCGGACAGTCCCCATCAGCACGTCGTCGACGGCATCTGCCCAGACCTGGTCCGATGCCGCGTCGAGGCTCGCGTGCGCGGCTGTGGACGTGCCGGTCGTCACCGCGACGCCGGCGAGTCCGCCGAGGGTCCCGACCGCTTCGGTGAGGAGGCGTTCGGCCTCGCCGGGGCGGCCGACGTCGCCGACGAGCGCCGTCGCGTGCCTCTGCCCGAGCCGCTCCACGGCCGCCCGGGCCCGGTCGGTGTCCCGGCCGACGAGCGCGACCCGCGCGCCGTCGGCGACGAGCACCTCGGCGGTGGCCAGCCCCATGCCCGCCGTCCCGCCGACGATGAGGAAACCGCGATCGCGTACGCCGAGATCCATGGGTGAGGCCTCCGTGGTGGGGTTGGCGCTGCCGGCGTGCCTGATGTCAGGCCGGGCGGGGCATCCCGAGGATCCGCTCGGCGATGAGAGTGCGCTGGATCTGGGAGGTGCCGGCCGCGATGCTGTACTGCAGGGACCAGAGATAGGCCCGGGCGGTCTCGACACCGTCCACCCCGCCGGCCCGCACGCCACCCGTCGCGGCGCGGCCGAGAACGCGGACCGCGAGCTCGCTCAGCTCCTGGCTGAGCTCGCTGAACCGCAGCTTGACGGCCGAGCCGGTGGGCGCGGGCAGTCCGGTGGCCTCCGCCTCGGTGATCCCCCGCTGGGCCATCCGCCACAGACCGTCGGCGTTCGCCTCCAGCCGACCGACGTGCGAGCGCAGCGCCGGGTCGTCCCAGGCGGTGCCGTCACCCGGCCCCGGTACCAGCCGGGCCACCCTGACCAGGTCCCGGAGCTGGGAGCGCAGGGTGATGATGTGCTGGGCGAAGGCGGTGCCGCGCTCGAAGCGCAGGGTCACGTTCGTCACCCGCCACCCGTCGTTCTCCGCGCCGACGAGGTTGGTGACGGGGACCCGGACGTCGGTGAGGAACACCTCGCAGAAGTGGGCCTCGCCGTCGATGGTGCGCATCGGGCGGACCTCGACACCGGGGGAGCGCATGTCGAGGATGAGCCAGCTGATGCCGCGGTGCCTGCGGGCGCCGGGGTCGGTGCGGACCAGCAGCTCGCCGTAGTCGGCCACATGCGCCCGGGTGCTCCAGATCTTCTGGCCGTTGACGACGTAGTCGTCGCCGTCGCGGACCGCGCTGGTGCGCAGCGAGGCGAGGTCGGAGCCGGCCTGCGGCTCGGAGAAACCCTGGCACCAGACGTGTTCGCCGCGCAGGATGCGCGGCAGGTGGTAGGCCCGCTGCCCGTCGGTTCCCTCGGCGATCAGCGTCGGGCCGGCGTGCATCATCCCGACGAAGTTGACGCTGATGTACGGGGCGCCGGCGCGGGCGTACTCCTCCAGGTAGACGAGCTGCTGGGTGACCGGCAGGCCGCGGCCGCCGAACCGGCGGGGCCAGTGCAGGCCGGCATACCCGGCGTCGTACAGCCTGCGCTGCCAGCCGGTGTCGTAGGCGCGTCGCGCCGGCCAGTCACCCGGGGGCGGGGGCGGGCCGTGCTCGGGCACCGCCACCTCGAGCCAGCAGCGAAGCCCGGCGCGAAACGCCTCGTCCTCCTCGCTGTAGGTCAGGTCCATACCGCGCTCCTCCGGCTGTTCAGGGCTGTTCAGGGCTGTGGGGTGAACAGTTCGCGCACGGCGGCCAGATCGACCTTGCCCGAGGGGGTCCGCGGCAGCGCCTCGACGACCCGCAGCTGAGTCGGCAGCTCGTAACGAGCCAGGACACCGGCTGCCGCCGCCAGGAGGTCCTCGGCGCTCACCGTCACCCCGGGGCGCGGCTCGACCGCGGCCACCGGAACGGCCCCGAGGCGGGCGTCGGGGTGGCCGACCACGGCGGCGCCGCGCACGCGCGGGTCGCGTTCCAGGGCGGTGCGCACGTCGTCCGGCAGGATCTTGAAGCCGCCACGGATGATCGCCTGGTCGGCACGGCCGAGGATCCACAGAAAGCCGTCGGCGTCGAGGCGGGCGAGGTCGGTGGTGCGGGTCCAGCCGCTGTCGTCACCCAGCTGCGCCGCCCGGACCTCCAGCAGGCCTGCCTCGTCCGGCCCGCGGGGTGTGCCGCTGCCCGGGTCGACCACGCGCAGCGCGCAGCCGGCGTGGGCACGCCCGACGCTGCCGCGCTTCGCCGCCCAGTACCGCTTGTGGTCGGCGAGGTTCCAGCCGGCGACGCCGCCGCCGAACTCGGTCGCCGCGTAGGAGGTCAGCACCGGCACCCCGAACCTCGCCTGGAAGGCGTCGGCGTCCTCGGGCGCCAGCGGGGCGGTACCCGAGATCACCGACCGCACGCCGGACAGGTCGGCGGGTCCGAGGTCGGAGTCGAGGACCATCCGCAGCGCGGCCGGGACCAGGCTGACGGTCGAGGGCCGGTGGCGGCGCACGGCGTCCGCCCACTCCTCGACGCGGAAGCGTTCGAGCAGGCAGAACGAGCGGCCGTCGTTGACGCACTGCAGGATCCGGAACAGCCCGCCGAGGTGCACCAGTGGCGCGTTCACGACGACCACGCCCCGGCGCAGCCGCGGGCCGGAGTCGGGGCTGCGTTCGTAGTGCCGGGCCCCGGCGAGCACCCGCCGGAAGGTCTCGTAGGTCAGCGGGACCCGCTTGGGTGGTCCGGTCGTCCCGCTGGTGAGCATCTCGACGGCGACCTCGGGGCGCAGGTCGCCGGTGCCTGGAGCCGGCCCGCCGCCGGTGCCCGGTGCGGGCTCGCCGCCGGTGACGACTCCGAGCCTGTCGCTGCCGAGCCGGCGCGCCCGCGGCGCCAGGGCGGCCAGATCGGCCCGGTCGCCGGCGACGGTCGCGACGGCGAGGGAGCCGAGGTCGGCGCGGACCCGCTCGGCGCCGCGCCCGGGGTTCACGGCGACCACGCAGGCACCGGCCCGGAGCAGGCCGAGGAGCAGGCCGAGCTGCGGCGGCCGGTTGCGCAGCAGCAGGGCGACGCGTTCGCCCGGCCGTACCAGCGCGCCGACCGCGTCGGCCGCCGCTGCCAGCTCGCCCCAGGTGTGCCAGTGGCGCCCGAACTCGACGGCGGGCGCCGACGGGTCGAGGGCCAGCACCTTCCCGATGCGTTCGCTGAGCGCGGGCAGCTCGGCCGTCCCGCGGCGGGTCACGCGGGTCACCTGCACTTCCAGTCCGGCTGGCGTTTCTCCACGAAGGCGCGGGGGCCCTCCTTGGCGTCCTCGGTGCGGACCACCCGCTCCCGGAAGGCCTCGGCCATGACCTCGGCCTCGTACAGCGGGAGATCGCGGCCCCGGCGGATGGCGAGGCGGGTGCCGCGCACGGCCAGCGGTGCGTTGCGGTTGACGGTGTGCGCGATCTCCCGGGCCCGCTCGAGCAGCCGGTCGTGCGCGACGACCTCGGAGACCAGGCCCAGGTCGTAGGCGCGCTGTGCGCTCATCCGCTCGTGCCGGCCCATCAGCGCCATCCGCATGGCGATGTTGGTCGGCAGGGCGCGGGCGAGGCGCACCACCTCCCGGCCGGAGACCAGACCGATGCTGACGTGCGGGTCGAAGAACTCGGCCCGGTCGGAGGCGATGACGATGTCGCCGGTGGTGACGAGGTCGAGCCCGGCACCGCAGCACAGGCCGTTCACCGCGGTGAGGATCGGCTTGGTCATCGTCCGGAACGGCGGCGTGCCCTCCTGGGGAGCCTCCCACTGTGGGAACGTCGACAGATACGGCTCGTCGTAGACGACCCGCCCGTCGTCGGGGATCTCGGTGACGTCGGCGCCGGCGCAGAAGGCCCGTCCGTTGCCGGTCACGAGCAGGATCCAGACGTCGTCGTCGGTCTCGGCGTCGGCGTACGCCTGCCGCAGCTCCCGGACCATCGCCGGGCTGAGCGCGTTGAGCGCCTCGGGCCGGTCGAAGGTGATCGTGGCCACCCGTTCCTCGACCTCGTAACGAATCGTCTCGAATCCCACAGGACAACCTCTCGCTCTACCGGCCGGGAGGGGACGGGGCCGGCACCTGCTCCCGGTCACGACGGGCCGGCCTTGGCGCCGACCTCGTCACCGACCGCGGCACCGAGCCGGGCGGCGTGCCAGGCGGTGGTGCCGAACCCGTTCTCCAGGACCCAGGCCCGCTTCAGGAAATAGTGCGGGAGCATGTCCCAGGTGAAGCCCATGCCGCCGAGAACCTGCACGGCTGCGCGGCCGTTGGCGATGCCGGCCTCGCCGGCGAGCAGCTTCGCGGTGTGCGCGGCGCGGTCCGCGTCGCCGGCGCGTGGGTCGGCCGCGGTCGCGGCGGCGGCGTAGGTCGCCGACCGCGCGAGCTCCACCCGCACGTACATGTCGGCGAGCAGGTGCTTGACAGCCTGGAACGAGCCGATGGGGACGCCGAACTGCACCCGTTCGAGTGCGTGCCGCCGGGCGGTGTCGAGTGCGCCCTGGGCGACGCCGACCAGCAGCGCGGCGCTGAGGATCTCACCCGAGCGCCGCAGCCGTCGTGCGTCCGCCGCTCCGCCGACCACCCGGCCTGCGGGGACGTGTGGGAACACGGCGACGGGTGTCAGCGGGTCGAGGGGTGCGCCCTCCACGGGTGGTGGGAGCTCGGCGCGGGGGCACACCTCCAGCCGGTCGTCGCGCAGCAGCAGGAGCACGTCGCACTCGCCGGCGTGCTCGACGACCACGGGGCCGGTGGTCCCGTCGGTCAGCTCGACACCGGCGACCCGGACCTTCCCGTCGGCGGCGCCGGGGACGAACGGCGCGGCGAGGGTCGACCACAGCACCGGCCCACCGGCGAGGTGCTCGCCGAACTGCTCGAACGCGAGGGCGGCCTCGACAATGCCGGTGGCAGCTCCGTCGGCGAGGACGCCCAGCACACCGAGCTCGGCGAGCGCCGTCCACAGGCCGGGCTCGCTGGGCCTGCCGTCACGGGCCGTGATGTCACCGAAGCCGAACCTGTCCGCGCAGAACGCCCTGACGGCGTCGCGTATCGCCAGCTGGTCCTCGTCGAGGCGGAACTGCATGGAACGCCATCACCTGCCGTCGGCCGCCGGGGAACGTCGGAGTCGTCACACCGTCACACGGTCGCGCCGGCGGGGGCCGGACGCGGGAGATCGAGGAGTTCGAACATGTTGGTCGACATGACCCGCTCGATGTCGGCAGGCGGGAGGCCCGTGAGCTGCCGGGTGAAGGAGAGCGGCTCGGCGAGGCCTTCGGGGTGCGGATAGTCGGAGCCGAAACAGACGCGGTCGGGGCCCATGAGGGAGATCAGGCCCTCGAGGGAATCCTCCCAGAACGGGTTGACCCAGATATTGCGCCGGAGGATGTCGAGCGGATGGGTGGGGAACTCTCCGGGCATCTTCTTCCAGGCGAGCTCGAGATTGCGGGCGAGGACGCCGACCCAGCTGCCGCCGTTCTCGACACTGATGAGCCGTACCCGGGGGAAGCGGTCGAGCATGCCATGACAGATGGCGGAGGCGAGCGTGTCCTGAATGGTGCGGCCGCCGTCGGCCACGTAGGCGAAGGTTCTGGGGCGGAACGCGACGTACTCTCCGCTGCTCCCTTCCCAGGTGTTGAGGTAGTCCTGGTAGCCGCTGTCGGAGGCATGCAGCGCGACGAGGACGCCGGCCTCCTGGACACGGGCCCAGAACGGGTCGAACTCGGGGAGGAACGGCGAGCGGGGGCCGCGCAGGCCGGCCACGGGGGCGGGCCGCACGAGGATGGCGCGGGCGCCACGCCGCAGGACCCGGTCGAGCTCGGCGATGCCGCCGTCGACGTCGCAGGGCGAGACGATCGGCGTCGTGATGATGCGGTCGGCGTGGTTGTAGCCCCAGTCGTCGTGGAGCCATTCGTTGAAGGCGCGGATGGCCACCTGGGTCAGCGCCGGGTCGTCGCGTAACCGTTCCTCGACGAGGCTGGCGAGGGTCGGGAACAGCAGGCAGGCGTGCACGCCCTGCTCGTCGAGCACCGCCAGCCGGGCCTTCGGCTCCCGGAAGGCGGGAATGCTGCGCATCGGCTTCCCGGTGA
Source organism: Parafrankia sp. FMc2 (assembly GCF_041008525.1). Classification (NCBI taxonomy): domain Bacteria; kingdom Bacillati; phylum Actinomycetota; class Actinomycetes; order Frankiales; family Frankiaceae; genus Parafrankia; species Parafrankia sp. FMc2. The sequence continues at coordinate 67,600 of NZ_JBFLUG010000025.1, forward strand.
GCTCGCGCAGCGACTTCCCCTCCGGGTTGTCACCCGCGTAGAAGGCCATGTGGGCGCCGGGGCGGGCGACGACCTCGAAGGTCGGGTTCGGGATGAACTCGGTGAGGAGGTTGCGGACGACGAGCTTCTTCCGGCCGTTCAGCTCGACGAAGCGGAACAGGTCCCGGTGCTGCGCCGGGAGGTGCCGGGTGAACGCGTCCTGCGTCTCGTAGAGGTGGTGATCGGCGTCGAACACCGGGAAGTCGAGGGTCGGGGCCATGATCGAGCCTGTCACTCTCTGTCGGGGTCGGTGGCAGCGCGTGGGATCAGAAATATCTAGATAATGAAGGTACGGCTGCGCGGTCGGGTGGCGCAACCCCGTGGGCGCGCCCCCGGAACCTCGTCGTCGGTCCCGTGGGTGGGGGAGTGGTGGTGCTCGTGGTCATGCCTTGGCATCATCGATAATATCTAGATATATTTGGTTGGGGCGAGATGTGGCCCCGGGGTGGCCGGGCCACGCCGGGGCCGCCGACCAGGCCCGGAGCCGAGTGAGGAGCGCGTTCGTGAGCGAGAGCTTCATCGAGTACGAGGCGGCCGAGCGGATCGCGACGATCACGCTCAACCGGCCGCAGGCGGCGAACGCGCAGACGCTCGAGCTGCTCGACGAGCTCGACGAGGCCTGGCGGCGGGCGGCCGAGGACCCGGACGTCCGAGTGATCATCCTGCAGGCCAACGGCCGGCACTTCTCCGCCGGGCACGACATCAGAAGCGTCGGTCCCGCCGGCGGTGCGGCCGACGGCGGCGACGGTGCGCCCGGCGGGGGTGGCGGGAACGGCCGGCCGCCCGGCTGGACCCTTGCCGGGATCTACGAGATCGAGGCCAGACGCTTCCTGGAGTATTCGCTGCGCTGGCGCAACGTGCCGAAGCCGTCCATCGCCGCGGTGCAGGGCGTGTGCATCTCGGGTGGCCTGCTGCTGTGCTGGCCGTGCGATCTGATCATTGCGGCGGACAACGCGACCTTCTCCGACCCGGTGGTCAACATGGGCATCGGCGGGGTCGAGTACCACGGCCACACCTGGGAGCTGGGCGCCCGCAAGGCCAAGGAACTGCTGTTCACCGGCCGGAAGATGGACGCCCACGAGGCCGAGCGGGCCGGGATGGTCAACCGTGTGGTGCCGCTCGACGACCTGCGCCCGGCCGCCCGGGAGCTCGCCGGGCAGATCGCCCGGATGCACCCGTTCGCGCTGCGCCAGGCGAAGCGGGCGGTCAACCAGACCCTCGACGTGCAGGGCTTCTACGCGGCCGTGCAGTCCGTGTTCGACATCCACCAGACCGGCCACGGCCATGCGCTCAGCGAGTCCGGGCTGCCGGTTCTCATGCTGCTGGACGAGATGAAGGCCCGGATCGACACGTAGTGGAGGGCTCAGTAGCCGTGCCGCATCAGATCGATCACGGTCTTCGCGTGCTGGGCGACCATCACCTGGCCGACCACCGCCATGTGCTCCGCCCAGTGCTTCTCGGCCGCCGCGGTGTCACCCGCCTCGACGAGCGCCGCCAGGCGCGCCTGCGAGCGCAGGCCGCGCATGCGCGTCGCCTCGGTGTCCCGGGTCGGGTCGGGCCGGCTGACCGCGGTGACCGCCCGGGCCAGAACCTCGCTGAGCATCTCCGCGACGATGCTCAGCGTCTGGTTGCCGGCCAGCTCCACGAGGCGGGCGTGGAAGCGCGCGTTGGCGCGCCCGAACGCCTCGGGGTCCTCGATGGCCTCCAGCTGGTCGGCGCTGAGCCGGCGCAGTTCGGCGGCCGCGGATCGGCGGGCGCGCGAGCCGGCCACCAGCCGGACGGCGACCGGCTCGATCATGCTGCGGGCGTTGTGGACGTCCATGAGCGGCACGCCGCGCGCCTGGAGCAGGAGTGCGGCCGTGCGGGCGGTCATCCGCTCGTCCGGCCGGTGCACGACGACCCCGCCCAGCGCCCCCCGCCGGACCGAGATCAGACCTTCCGCCTCGAGGATGCGCAGTGCCTCCCGCATCGACGGGCGGGAGACGGCGAACCGCTCGACCAGCTCGGGCTCCCGCCCGAGCGAATCGCCCTCGGTGAGATCCCCCTGGACGATGAGCCGACGGATCTCGTCGGCGATCTGCTGAGGCTTCTCCCGGACGGTGCGCCGAACCCCGTCCCGCGCCTCTCCTGGCTCGACCACGGGCTGATTATACCTCTAGATATTTCGAGGAAGGCTGTTCGTCCGGGCCCCGGCGATGCCGGGCCCGCACCGTCTCCCGAGCCGTCCGACAACGTACGGAGTCCACCATGACCGAGGCCGTCATCGTCTCGACCGCCCGCACGCCCATCGGCCGCGCCCGCAGGGGACGCTCGTCGGACTCGACGCCTTCGGGCTCGCCGAGGTCGTGGTGCCCGCCGCGCTGGAACGCAGCGGTGTGCCGGCGCGTGAGGTCGACAACCTTGTGCTCGCCGAGGCCTACCAGGGCGGCGGAGTCATCGCCCGCAACGTCGCCGTGCGGCTCGGCCTGGACGACATCGCCGGGGTCGCGACCAACCAGCACTGCGCCGGGGGGCTGAGCGCCGTCGCGATCGCCGCGGGCAGCATCCGCGCCGGCATGGACCGGGTCGTCATCGCCGGCGGCACGGAGAGCCTGAGCAACAACGCGATCGCCAGCACCCGTAAGGGGCCCGACGGGCAGCCGGTGACCTGGGTCTCGGCGTCGCACCCCGAGACCCCGGGCGCCCCCGCCTTCGACATGGCGATCACGGTCGGCGAGAACACCGCCCGCGAGCTGGGTCTCACCCGGCTCGATGTCGACAGGTGGGCCGCCTACAGCCACGCCCAGGCGATCGCCTCGATCGACGGGGGCTACTTCGTCGACCAGATCGTGCCGGTCCGGGTGAGCCGGGCTGACGGCACCACCACGGTCTTCGACACCGACGAGTTCCCCCGGCGCGGCACCACCGTCGAGCGGCTCGCCCAGCTTCCGCTGCTGCACCCCGAGCTGCCGGACGCGACCGTGACCGCCGGGAACGCGGCCGGCCTGAACGACGCGGCAGCCGCGGTCACGCTGGCCAGCGGTGAGTACGCGGCCGCGCACGGGCTCACCCCGCTGGCCCGGATCCGGTCGTGGGCGTCGGTCGGGGTCGCTCCCGCGCTGACCGGGCTCGGACCGTCACTGGCCATCCCGAAGGCGCTCGACCGGGCCGGGCTCACCCTCGCCGACATCGACCTCTTCGAGGTCAACGAGGCGTTCTGCTCAGTCCCGGTCGCCACCATCCGCAAGCTGGGGATCAGCCCGGAGGGGGTGAACGTGAACGGCAGCGGGGCGAGCCTCGGCCACCCGATCGCGGCCACCGGCGCGCGCATGGTCGTGACCATGGTGCACGAGCTGCGGCGGCGCGGGAACGCGCTCGGCGTCGTGTCGATGTGCGCGGGCGGCGGCATGGGTGCGGCGATGGTCGTCGAGGTGCTCTGAGCCCGCGGTCCGCGACCCGCGGTCCGCGACCCGCCGTGCGCGGTGCGGCTTCGGTGATCGGCCCTTGACGCTCCGGCGGCCGATCTAAAATATCTATATCTATCGGGGCGCATCGGGAGGCCGGTGAGGGTGTGACAGTGAGCGACGGGACGACGACGCAGGCACAGGCTCTTCTGCCGGGGAGTGCCGAAGCCCGGCGGTGCGACGCCATCGTCGTGGGCGCGGGCTTCTCCGGGCTGTACTCACTCCACCGGCTCCGCGAGCAGGGGCTGCGGGTGCTGCTCCTCGAGGCGGCCGACAGGGTCGGTGGAACCTGGCTGTTCAACCGCTACCCGGGCGCCCGCTGCGACATCGAAAGCGTCGAGTACTCCTACAGCTTCTCCGCCGAGCTCCAGCGGGAGTGGAACTGGTCCGAGCTGCTGCCCGGGCAGGCGGAGATCGAGGCCTACCTGAACTTCGTCGCCGACCGCCTCGACCTGCGCCGCGACATCCGGTTCGACACCACGGTCACCGCGATGACGTTCGACGAGGATGACGCCTCGTGGCTGGTCGAGACCGCTGCCGGCGAGCTGTTCGTCGCCCCCTTCGTCGTCGCCGCGACCGGGATCCTCTCGGCCCCGCTCGATCCCGGCATCCCGGGGCTTGACGCCTTCAACGGCACCGTGTTGTTCAGCAACCGCTACCCGCGGGCGGGCGTCGACCTCGCCGGGAAGCGGGTGGCCGTCATCGGCACCGGCTCGACCGGCGTGCAGGCCATCCCGGTGGTCGCCGAACAGACCGAGCACCTGTACGTGTTCCAGCGGTCGGCCGCCTACACGCTTCCCTCGCCCGCACGCCCCTATGCACCGGGCGAGTTCGAGGGCCTGCGGTCCCGGTACGACGAGATCCGGGCGGCGCAGCGGGTAGCGCACGTGGGGGCCGCACGGACCAGCGCGTTCTCGGTGCTGGTCGACATGGCGGGCTTCCCCGCCCTGCGGAGGGCCTCGCGCGAGGAGCAGCTGCGTGCCGTCGAGGAGCGCGGTGTCCTCGGCGCGCTCTACTGGAGTGACGTCCTCGTCGACCCCGAGGCCGGCAGGATGGCGACGGCGCTGTACGGCGAGGCCGTCGCGCGCATCGTGCGGGACCCGCGGACCGCGGCGTCCCTGGTGCCCACGTATCCGTTCGGCTGCAAGCGGCCGATCATCGACGTGGGCTACTACGAGACGTTCAACCGCGACAACGTGACGCTGGTCGACCTCCGTGCCGGCGCGATCGAGGAAATCACCCCCACCGGCATCCGTACCGCGCAGGGCTCCTACGACCTCGACGTCATCCTGTTCGCGACCGGTTTCGACGCTCTCACCGGCGCGCTGTCGCGCATCGACGTCCGCGGCCGGGGCGGTGCGCTGCTGGGGGACCTCTGGCGCGACGAGGGGCCGGTCTCCTACCTCGGCCTGCAGGTGGCCGGGTTCCCCACCTGTTCACGGTCCAGGGCCCGGGCAGCCCGTCGGCGGCGTCGAACTTCCTCGCCGCGATGGAACACCACGTCGAGTGGATCGCGAACTGCGTGGCCCACCTGCGGGACGGCGGCGGGAGCACGATCGAGGCGCTGCCCTCGGCACAGGCGGAGTGGATCGACGAGGTCGTCTCGTTCGTCACCGGCAGCGTGCTGGTCCACCCGGACTGCAACTCCTGGTGGAACGGCGCCAACGTGCCCGGGAAGAAACGCATGTACACCACGTACGTGGGCGGCCTCCCCGAGTACCGGCGGCGCTGCGACGAGATCGCCGCCGGCGGCGACACCGGCGTCCGCTACACCGGCTTCACGATCTCCTGAGGGGAGTCCGGTGCCCTTCGCCGAGCTCGGTGACGTCCGCCTGTTCTACACCGACGAGGGGAGCGGCGACCTGCCACTGCTGCTCGTCCACGGCTACACCGCGGACTCCCACGACTGGAGCTGGCAGCTCCCGCACCTCGTCGCCGACCACCGGGTGATCGCGGTCGACCTGCGCGGCCACGGCCGGTCCAGCGTACCGCCCGACGGCTACACGACGGCGCAGTTCGCCGCCGACCTGGCCGGCCTGCTCGACCACCTGGAGATCGAACGGGTCGTCGCGGTCGGGCACTCGATGGGCGGCAGCGTCGCCAGCGCCCTGGCCGTCGAGCACCCGGACCGGGTCGCCGCCGTCGTCGCCGTCGATCCCGCCTACCTGCTCCCGGACGAGACGGCCGGCGCTGTCGGGCCGCTGCTCGACGCACTCGCCGACACCGACCCGGTGCCGTTCGTCCAGCAGCTGGTGGGGGGCATGGAATCGCCGGCGCGGCTGCCGGCCCTGCGGACGTGGCAGGTACGCCGGATCGCCGGGATGGCCGCCCACGTGCTGCGCCAGTCGCTGGCGGCACAGGTGACCGGGATGGCCCTGCGCTCGTGCAGCGAGCCCTACCTGCTCCGGCGGAGCTGCCCGGTGCTGACCTTCTATGCCGACCCGGCGCGGGCCGTGGTCGAGCAGGCAGTCTTCACCGACCCCCAGTCACGGGTGGTCACCTGGGAGGGCGCCGGCCACTGGCTGCACCAGGAACGCCCGGCCGAGTTCAACACGCTCGTCACGAGCTGGCTGGCGTCGATCGCCTGATCCCGGGGGAGACCTGCCGGTCACGGCCACTGGACGGGAATCGGGCGACCGCGGTGCGGTCGCGCCAACAGCGGAGGTGCGATGCGTGCGGCGGTGGTCGTCCCCGGCGGGCAGTACGAGATCACGGAGGTGGCGGACCCGTCACCAGGGCCCGGTGAGCTCCTTCTCCGGGTCACGGCCTGCGGCTTCTGCGGCTCGGACCTCAAGGCGCGGGACGCCATGCCCGCGGGCACGATCATGGGGCACGAGTTCGCCGGGGAGATCGTCGGGATCGGTCCGGACGTCGATACGGACGTCGATACGGACGTCGATACGGACGTCGGTCCGGAGGCCCCGGGATGGCGGGTGGGCACGCACGCCGCGGTGCTGCCGGCGCTGTCCTGCGGCCAGTGCGAGTGGTGCTCCGCCGGCTACGTGATCCACTGCCCGCGAGTGCGGCTGGTCGGCCTCGGTGGGACGGCGGGAGCCTTCGCCGAGCTGGTCGTCGTGACCGCGGCCGCGGCGTTCCCGCTCCCGCCGGAGATCGACCCGCGCCACGGTGCGCTCGTCGAGCCGTTCGCGGTGGGCCTGCACTGCATCCGGACGGGACGGCTCGAACCAGGCGAGGACGTGCTCGTGGTCGGCTCCGGCGCGGTCGGGCTCACCACCGTCGCCTGGGCGCGGGTATGTGGCGCCCGTCGGATCACCGCGGTCGACCCCGCCACCATCCGCCGCGCGGCCGCGGAGTCGTTCGGGGCGACCGACGTCCTCACCTCCGTCGATCAGGCCTCAGCGGGCGCCTACCACCTGGTGGTCGAGTGCGCGGGCCGGGCCGGGCCGGGCTCCTCGACGCCTGCGTCACCGCGGCCCGGCCGCGGGGCCGGATCGTCCTGGCCGGCGTCACCATCGAGGCGACCACGTTCCAGTCGTGGGGAGCCCTCATGAAGGAGGTGTCGGTCGGCTTCGCGGTCTACTACACGCCGGAGGAGTTCCGGACGGTCGTCGCCGCCTTCAGCAGCGGCCTGGTCGACCCGGCATCGCTGCTGGCCCGGCGGGTCGAACTCGCCCAGGTCAACGAGGCCTTCGACGCCCTCGCCCGGACCGCGGCCAGCGCCAAGATCCTCGTCGAGCCCTGACCTCGCGGTCACCCTGCCTGCACCTCCCGTCGTCCGCCGGTTTGGGCTGTCAGGCAGCGACGGCCCTCACCTGCAGCCAGGTCATGCGCCGCTGCTCCTCCTGGACGGCGAGAAGCGCAAAGCCGGCCTGTGCGATGAGGTCCAGCGGGTCGTCATGGTCGTGGTGCACGAACCAGCGTCGGAGCGGGACCGATGGGGGATAGTCATCCCGGTACGGAGCGGCTTCCCAGCCCTCGCTGCCACCCAGGGACGTGGACAGGCTCAGCACCCCGCCGTCGCGCAGCAGCGATCGCCAGGCGCGTAGCGTGCCGGCGACCTCGGGGCGTGGAACGTGCAGCAGCGTGGCGTTGGACCACAGGCCATGAAAGGCCGCGGGTTTCAGGGGCGGGCGGCGGATGTCGCCGGCGGCCGTGCGGCCACCGGCGGCCTGTGCCAGCCGTAGCATCTGCTCGGACAGGTCGATGCCGACCGCGGCCCTCCCGGCGTGGGTGAAGACCGCGAGGTCACGGCCTGGCTCGCAACCGAGATCCGCGATCAGCCCCGCGGCAGGCAGCAGGGCGAGGAAACCTGATCTCCACGCGGCCAGCTGATCCGATAGCTCTGCGGTGCGGACTGCATAGTCACTGGCGATGCGGTCGTAACTGGTCCTCGTGGCTGTGGCGGGGTCACAGTCATCGCCGCTTGTAACACCTGGGACTGGAACGGCAGCCATGGTCTCCTATCCAGCTCATGGAGGCTGAAATACAGAGACTGTCGCCGAGGCGGTCGGGCAGCAAGCCAAGCGGATGTGGGAGGAGTCGGGCCGACGGCTTGAGCTCGACTCCTGAAGGAGCCGCCCACCGTGCACGCGGGTCCAGACACCAGCACAGATGTTTCGGCCATCGACATGGGTCTCCGTTTCGCTTGCTGCCGGATCGTCCCGCAATGGGTCCCGAAACTGTCCGTGCGGCAGGGAGTTTCGGGACTAGTTTGTGGGATGGTTTTCGGCCCTCTCAGGGTCCTGTGGATCTTCCTGGTCGTCCGTCCCGGAAGTGACCGATTCCGGGACGCCACCAGCCAGCCCTTGCCACCTACCCGAGGGAGGACTGCTCGTCGATCCAGCTGACAAGCTGTTCAGCCTGCCGGGTGTCGGGGTGGTCGTCGCCGAGGATCCGCCGCATGCGGGCCAGGGTGTCCTCGGCCAGCTCCCGGGCGGCCTGGTGCTCCCCCAGCGCGCTGAGGTCGATGGCGAGGTTGCCCGCCGAGGCCAGGGCGTGGGGGTGGTCGTCGCCGAGGATCCGCCGCCGGCGGGCCAGGGTGTCCTCGGCCAGCTCCCGGGCGGCCTGGTGCTCCCCCAGCGCGGACAGCCGGACGGCGAGGTTGCCCGCCGAGGCCAGGGTGTCGGGGTGGTCGTCGCCGAGGATCCGCCGCCGGCGGGCCAGGGTGTCCTCGGCCAGCTCCCGGGCGGCCTGGTGCTCCCCCAGCGCGGACAGCCGGACGGCGAGGTTGCCCGCCGAGGCCAGGGTGTCG
>NZ_JBFLUG010000260.1:0-5025 GCF_041008525.1 Parafrankia sp. FMc2
AGTCGTCACAAACCTCGATGATCACCGGTGGCCTCTTGCGTGCCTGGACCGGCTCCACCTCAACGTCGCATCTCAACCATGACCCATCAGATCAAAATGATCACTAAAGTCCGGCTGAAGTACTAGACCTCGAACGTGCGGGCCGGCAACAACGAGTGCTCGACCACCGGCGGCCCGGACACCCACCCCATCAGGTCAGGATCGGTGCGACCCCATTAGCAATGCGGAATGGTAGACGCCTACCGCGTAACCCCGCTGACCTGCGTAAATGCTAAAACCTGACTGTCCGCCGCGATATTTCGGGTCGTTGCTACAACCGTTGCTGCAGTGATTGCCCCGGCGGAACATGGACGCGGTAGCGGAGCCAGAGCGCGTGTCTGACCTGGACCGATGAGCGGCACCGCGGCGGGCGACCGTCCGTTGCGGCGGCGGACGGTCCACGGGGCACTCTCGCCGTAGTGGCACCCACGATGGTCGACGTCGGCGACTGGCTTTGGTGAGGTGGGCGGGAAGTAGCCGCGTAGTGGGCCGTTCGACACTCACAGTGTTCTCGTTCGGGCCGCGTCGCCAGGGCGAGCGAGGGTCGCAGAAGTAGCCCTGCGCGCCGAGCGAGCGTCTGATCGTGACGTGGGGGGCCATCTCGGTGCGCTGGTCCCAGGTGTGCTGCCGGACCGCTCAGTGCGGTCAAGCACACCGAGCGGGTCCGCGATCGACGCGAGCATGACCAGCAGCCACGGCGAGACACCCGCAGGCGGCGTGCTTCGACGCTCCGGTTTCGACGGCTACCGACCGGGCATCCGCTGCTCGATCCGGGCCAGCAGCATCTCGGTGTCCACCGGCTTGGCGACGAAGTCGGTCGCACCCGCGGCGAGACATTTCTCCCGGTCGCTCTGCATCGCCTTCGCGGTGACGGCGATGATCGGCAGGTCCGCGAAGCGCGGCATCTCCCGGATGGCGCTCATGGTCGCGTAGCCGTCCATCTCGGGCATCATCACGTCCATCAGGATCAGGTCGACATCGGTGTTGCCGAGCAGCATCTCGATGCCTTCCCGGCCGTTCGAGGCGTGCAGCACGGTGAGCCCGTAGACCTCAAGCATGCTCGAGATCGCGAACACGTTCCGGACGTCGTCGTCGACGACGAGGATCTTCCGCTCGCGCAGCTGGGGACGGGTGGGCGGCTCGGTCACGCCGGTGCGCTCGACGGCCGCCGAGTCGTTGGCGAGCAGCGGCGGCAGGTCATCAGGCCGGTCGGCGGACAGGTGCAGGGTGATGCGTTCCCGCACCTCGTCCAGCGATGGAAGCAGCTCCAGCCGGAGGGTCCGGTACCGAGCCTGCGCCAGGCGTTCGTGCGCGTCGTGCATCTTCTGGGTGGGGTGGGCGAGGACGGGGACATCCCGCAGGTCCGCGTCCTCCTGAAGCCGCTGCAGGAATGCGAACGCCGAGGCGTCAGGCAGCGTCAGGTCGAGCACCACACAGCGGTGCGGCGTCGCCGCCAAGGCCCGGACGGCGTCGTCCGGCGTGGTGACCGTGACGAGCTGGACAGGGCCGTGGGTGTCGGCGAGGTCCGCCGATGCCCGCTGCGCGATCAGACCGAGCAGTCCGTTGGACTCGGGTTCGAGGACCAGCAGGCGACGGTCCCGCGGTGCCTCGCCGAACGACGGCAGCGCCGGCTCGTCCGGCTGGTCGGCCTGAGCCGGGTGAGCCGGCTGGGCCGCGGGATCGGCCACCAGGTTCTGGGCGACGGCCCCGTACTGCGTCACCCCGGACCGCGCCGGCAGGGACGGTACCGACTCGGACGAAGCAGTTCCAGGCAGTGGCAGGTCGTCCAGTGGAAGGTGTGGAAGGTGGAGGGTGAAGGTGCTGCCGCGTCCGAACTCGCTTTCCACGCGGATGTCGCCGTCGAGCAGCGCCGCGACCTCACGGGAGATGGACAGGCCGAGCCCGGTGCCGCCGTACTTGCGGCTGGTGGTGCCGTCGCCCTGCTGGAAGGCGCCGAAGATCCGCTTGAGATTCTCCTCGGAGATGCCCACGCCGGTGTCGACGACGGCGAACGCGATCGTCGAGGTGGCGCGGCCGTCGGGTTCGAGCGCGTGACGGGTGTGGATGCGCAGCGCCACCTGGCCGTCCTCGGTGAACTTGACGGCGTTCGAGAGGAGGTTGCGCAACACCTGCTCGAGCCGCTGCTCGTCGGTGAACAGCCGGGTCGGCACGTCCGGTGCGACCTCGACGGTGAAGTCGAGACCCTTCTCGGCAGTCAGCGGCTGGAACGTCGCCTGCAGATCGTCGACCAGCTTGCCGAGATCGGCCCACTCCCGGTGGACGTCCATCTTGCCGGCCTCGACCTTGGACAGATCCAGAATGTCGTTGATGAGCTGCAGCAGGTCCGAGCCGGCCGAATGGATGACGTTGGCGAACTCGACCTGCTTGGGTGTGAGGTTGCGGGTCGGGTTCTGCGCCAGCAGCCGCGCCAGCACCAGCAGGCTGTTCAGCGGCGTCCGCAGTTCGTGGGACATGTTGGCCAGGAACTCGGATTTGTACTTGGAGGCCAGCGCGAGCTGCTGGGCCCGCTCCTCGATCTCCTGCCGGGCCTGCTCGATCTCGATGTTCTTGATCTCGATGTCCCGGTTCTGACGTTCCAGCAGTGCCGCCTTCTCCTCGAGGTCGGCGTTGGACCGTTGCAGCTCCTCCTGCCGGACCTGCAGCTCGCCGGACCGGGCCTGCAGCTCGCCGGCCAGTCGCTGCGACTCGACGAGCAGCGCGTCGGTCCGCGAGTTGGCGATGATCGTGTTGACGATGACGCCGATGGTTTCCATCAGCTGGTTCAGGAAATCCCGGTGCACCTCGGTGAACGGCGTGAACGAGGCGAGTTCGATGACGCCGAGCACCCGGTCCTCGAACAGGATCGGAAACACGATCAGGTTGACCGGTCTGGCCTGGCCCAGGCTCGAGGAGATCCGGACGTAGTCGGCCGGCGTCTCGGCGACCAGGATCGGCTTCTTCGTCCTCGCCGCCTGACCCACCAGCGACTCGCCGACCTTGAAGATCACCGGCACGGCCGCGTTCCCGGCGTAGCCGTAGCTGGCGATGAGCCGCAGCACCGCGTCGCCGTCGGCGACGTCGGTGAGGAAGAACGTGCCGTGCTGGGCGTCGACCAACGGCGTGAGCTCGTCCATCACCAACTCGGCGACGGTGGCGAGGTCACGGTGTCCCTGCATCAGGCCGGAGACCCGGGCCAGGTTGGTCTTGAGCCAGTCCTGTTCCTGGTTGGCCCGGGTGGTCTCGCGCAGCGACTTCACCATCGCGTTGATGTTGTCCTTGAGCTCGGCGACCTCACCCTTCGCCTCGACCGTGATGGATCGGGTCAGGTCGCCGGTGGCCACCGCGCTGGTGACCTCGGCGATCGCGCGCACCTGGCGGGTCAGGTTGCCGGCGAGCTCGTTGACGTTCTCGGTCAGCCGTTTCCACGTCCCGGACACGCCCTCGACCTCGGCCTGACCACCCAGGGCGCCGTCGGTGCCGACCTCCCGAGCGACTCGGGTGACCTCGGCGGCGAACGACGAGAGCTGGTCCACCATTGTGTTGATCGTCGTCTTGAGCTCGAGGATCTCGCCCCGGGCGTCCACGTCGATCTTCTTCGACAGGTCGCCCTGCGCGACGGCCGTGGTCACCTGGGCGATGTTGCGGACCTGGCTGGTCAGGTTGTTCGCCATCGAGTTGACGTTGTCGGTGAGGTCCTTCCAGGTGCCCGACACGCCCATCACGTCGGCCTGGCCGCCGAGCATCCCCTCGGTGCCGACCTCACGCGCCACCCGGGTCACCTCGGCAGCGAACGACGACAACTGGTCCACCATCGTGTTGATGGTCTGTGCGAGAGCCGCGACCTCGCCCTTCGCCTCGACCGTGATCTTCTGCGACAGGTCACCCCGAGCGACCGCCGTGGCCACCTGAGCAATCGAGCGGACCTGGGCCGTCAGGTTGGACGCCATCACGTTGACGTTGTCCGTCAGGTCCTTCCAGGTACCCGACACCCCCCGCACGTTGGCCTGACCGCCGAGGTTGCCCTGGGTACCGACCTCGCGTGCCACCCGGGTCACCTCGTCGGCGAACGCCGACAGCTGGTCGACCATCGTGTTGATCGTCTCTTTGAGCTCCAGGATCTCGCCGCGGGCGTCGACCCGGATCTTCTGCGACAGGTCACCCTTGGCCACCGCCGTCGTCACCTGCGCGATCGAGCGCACCTGGTCGGTCAGGTTGGCGGCCATGACGTTCACCGACTCGGTGAGGTCCTTCCACGTACCCGCGACACCCTTGATGTCGGCCTGACCACCGAGCCGGCCCTCGGTACCGACCTCGCGTGCCACCCGGGTCACCTCGTCGGCGAACGACGACAGCTGCCCGACCATCGTGTTGATCGTGCTCTTGAGCTCGAGAATCTCGCCCTGGGCCGGCACGGTGATCTTCTGGGTCAGGTCACCGCGGGCCACCGCCGTGGCGACCTGCGCGATGTCGCGGACCTGTCCGGTGAGATTGCCCGCCATCGCGTTGACCGAGTCGGTGAGGTCCTTCCAGGTGCCCGACAGGCCGGGCACCACGGCCTGGCCACCGAGTTTGCCCTCCGTGCCGACCTCCCGGGCGACCCGGGTGACCTCGGAGGTGAACAGCGCCAGCTGGTCTGCCATCCCGTTGAACACGGTGGCGATCTCGTCCAGCAGCGCGTCGCCGCTCTGCGGGAGCCTGGTGCCGAAGTCACCGCCACGCACCGCCGACAGGCCGGCGAGCAGACGACGAAGAGCGGCGTCGTCGAGTGCTCGGTCAAACGTCTCAGCCTCAGTCACACGAGCTCCAGATGTCGGCCCACGTAAACGGGCATCGATCAATTTTAGGTGCAGAGTGGTGGACTAGTACTTCAGCCGGACTTTAGTGATCATTTTGATCTGATGGGTCATGGTTGAGATGCGACGTTGAGGTGGAGCCGGTCCAGGCACGCAAGAGGCCACCGGTGATCATCGAGGTTTGTGACGACTC
>NZ_JBFLUG010000261.1:0-5004 GCF_041008525.1 Parafrankia sp. FMc2
GATGATCAGATGGAAGCCCGCCCTCAACGCCCTCGCGATCACCTTCGAGGGCCGTCTCACCCCGACCACCACCAACTGACCGATCACCAACCGCCACGGCCGATCCACCGGTAGTCAGACACTCCCGCATTCCGTTCCTGATCGGCAAGATTCTACGACACGGGACGATCACGATCGATGACTTCTCGACCGAGGGCCTCGCTGACCCGGAGGCGTCCGCGCTGGGACGTCGCGTCGAGTGGTCGCTTGACCCGTCGCTGCGTCGAGGCATGAACGACTTCGGTGTCGGCATCGTCGAGGTGGAGCACGAGGACGGCCGGGTTGCGCGCGGCGAGACCCTCTATCCCCTCGGGCACCCCGAGAAGCCGTTGTCCTGGGACGACGTCGTCGCCAAGCTCCGGCGCTGCATGGATGCCGCGGCCGGCGATCTGGGCCCGGCGGCGGATCGCGTGGTCGACATCGTGCAGGGACTCGATACGACGACCGACGTGCGGGTCCTCCTGGACGCGGTTCGCAGCTAGATATCCCACGGTTCGCACTGCCAGGCGGCGACCTTCGGGTTGGTGGTCTGGCTCGGCCAGGCGGTGGTTTCGTCGTAGGGGGTGGTGGCGCAGGCAGCCGGGCGATGGCTTGCAGGATGAGCGCCAGTCAGCCGAGGCTGGTGCTCCGGCAGCGCTGCCGGAGCACCAGCCTCGGTGCGGTGCGGTGGGAGGGACTCTGCCCGAGGCGGGGGACTACTCGTCGATCAGGTACTACCTGCTGATCCAGATCTCCTCGGGCAGCAGGGAGCCGAGTCCGTACTGCACGAAGCCACCGACGCCCTTTCCCGCGATCACGCCGGGCTCGGCACGGGCCAGGAAGACCACGGGCATCAGGTCCACGAGCGCTTTTTCGAACACGGCGTAGGCCGTCCTGCGCTCGTCCTCCGTGGTGGCGGCGCGGGCGTCGGCGAGAGCATCATTGAGCTTCGGGTCGTCGATGCCGGGCAGGTTGGCCGCGGACTTCCCGTTGAAGGTCGTCCAGAGCCGAGGCTCGGGGTCCTGGAAGAAGGCCGACGAGACCGCCGCGTCGAACTCGTGCGTGCGGCGCAGGGCGACGTACTCGGTGATCTCGGCGACCTTCACCTCGACCCTGACGTTCTTGAAGGCGCCCAGCTGCGCCTGGATGTTCTCCGCGATCGTCCTGTTCTCGGCGCTCGGCGCGCTGGTGAAGGTGAACGAGAGCGGCTTTCCATCCGCCGCCAGTTCGTCGAACAGCTTCTGAGCAAGTGCCTTGTCCGTCTTGTGGAGCGTGGTACTCGTGTGGAACGGTGAACTGTCGGCGAACAGCAGGTCGGCGGGCCTACCGGTGCCGTTGTAGACGGCGAGGTTCACCGCTTCCAGGTCCAGTGCGGCAGCGACGGCCCGGCGGGCGCGGATGTCGTCGAACGGTGCCCGGCGGGTGTTCATCGCCAGGAAGAGCCCGCCACTGAGATCCATGACGTCGGTGGCCAGGCCCGCCTGCTCGGCCTTGTCGAGGTTGACCGGGCTGGACTCGATGGCCAGATCGGCACCGCCGGTGAGCACCGTGTTGTACCGCTGGTTCGTTTCCGTCGCGGTGCGCATCGTCAGCCGCTCGAGGTAGGGCTTGGGAGCGTCCCAGTAGCGCGGGTTCCTGACCAGCTTCAGGTCGGCCTGGCGGGTCCAGCTCTCCAGGACGAACGGCCCGGCGCCGATGGGCGCGGCGTCGAAGGCCTGCGCCCCCTTCTGCAGGGCGGCGGGCGAGCCGATCCAGTTCAGGGTGGAGGTGACGACGGACTGGGCGAAGGCGGGCACCGGGTTCACGAGGGTGACCTTGAGGGTCACGTCGTCCACGACCTCGGTGGAAGCGATGTCGGACGCCTCGGCGAGGTTGACGGCCCGGGTCGCCGGTTCCTTCAGCCGGTCCCAGTTGAACTTGACGGCCTCGGCGTTGAGGGGGGTTCCGTCGGAGAAAAGTAGTCCGTCACGAAGTGTGAGGGTGAAGGTTCTACCCTCGTCAGTGGTCTCGAACGACTCGGCCATCTTGTACTCGACGCGGCCGTCGTCCTTACCGGTCATCAGGGTGCCGTAGAGCGCGTTCCCCAGCACGGCGAGGGTGGCGTAGCCATTGCCCAGAATCGCCGGGTCGAGTGTGCGCGGTTCTGCCAGCAGGAGCAGGCGCCCTTCGCCGCCGGCGACCGGCTCCCCAGCCGCGCCTGCGGACGGACCCGGACCGGAGTCGCCGCCACCCCCACATGCCCCGAGGGCGAGGGCTATCGCGCACACGGCCGCGGTAGCCGTTAATCGGGTCCTACGAAACATCATCAACCTTCCGTTTCATGGGGCGGAATGCTTCCGCCCGGGAACGTGTCGCCGCGGCCAGGAGGAACCTGACGGCAGCTCGTGGCCGAACCAGTTCGAGGCGCGCTTCACCGCCCTGCGCTGTTTCGCGTTCGACGGCATTCACTGCCGCGATCTCCGCTCTCAGGCAGGCGTGATCCGCCACCGCAAGGAAGGATCAGCCGTCGCTGCCGTCGCTGCCGTCGCTGCCGTCGCTGCCGTCGGTGCCAGTCAGGGTGCCGTCCTCGTGGGCCATCCAGTGCACGAAACGGTGCAGCGGATACATGGCGTCGTGCGGGTTGCCGATGGTGCTCGGCCCGGCCTCGCCCAGCCGGACGATGCGCTGCGCGCCGCCGCTGGCGAGTCGGTCGCGGTAGTCGGCCATCCGCCCGAAGGGATAGAAGCCGACCGTCTGGGTCGCCACGTTGACGTACTTCATCGCTTCGTCGAGCGAGTCGACCCGGACCACGTTCGCGGTCTTGTTGATCGGGTGGAAGTCGACGGGCTCGTCCGAACGGATCACCAGCCCGTGGCCGTCGGTCCTGCCCCAGACTCCGAACTCGTCGTCAAGCATCATCAGCACGTCGATCTGCTCACGCAGGTCGGCGTCGAGCGGGCGGGCGTCACCCGAGGCGGCCGCCTTCTCGACGATGCGGGCGTGGAGCCGCTCGCTGAAGCGGTCCGCGTCGGTCTGGTCCGCCTCGACGAAGACGAAACGGCTGGCGACACAGGCCTCCTGGTTGAGGACCATGACGTCGGCGGCGGCGAGCTCGGTGGCGACGCCGAGCGCCTCCTCGGAGGCGAAGGCCTCCCTGCCGACCATCGAGATCGACGTCTTGGGGTCGAAGGACACCAGCTGGAAGCCCGGCCCGAGGTACTTGATCACATTGTTGATCGCGTCGCCGCCACCCCAGGCCACGATCTTGTCGAAGTACTGCGGGCGATAGAGCACCCGCTCCACCGCGTCGTCGCCGCCCCGCCAGTAGACCGCCGACATCGACCGCACGATGGGGTGGCCGGGGTCGATGCCCGCCATCGTCCGCAGGACCGCCACCGTGGTGAAGGGGTCACTGGAGGACATCTTGAACAGGTTGACGGCCTTCACCAGCGCGCCCTGGGCGATGGATTTCACCGCGACCCCCGGGGAGTTGCCCGGCAGCACGTGGATCAGTCGGGGCGCGAAGGCGCGGACGTAGCTTTTCCGGCCGGTGAAGTCCTGCTTGGGCACCCATTCGTCCAGGGCCCTGGGGTCGGGGAAGTTCTGCTCCACCACGGTCTCGAGCAGGCGCTTGTCGAGATACGCGGCGGCGCCCCTGACCTGCCCTTCCAGGACCGCGCGGGGAAGCACGTGGGTGCCGGCCATGCGGTCGATGCAGTCCTGCACGAAGGAGTTCCGGGGATCACGGATCCGCTCGCCCGTCTCGACGAGGAAATCGATGATCTCGCTGAGCGGGACGTTCAGCAGCGGGGGCACCTCGGTGCGCGGGTGCACCGCGCGGTCCATGGCGATCCGCGGCGTGGCGAACGTGACGCCCAGGTCGCGTGAACGGTGCGTGACGTCCTGGCCCTCGAAAAGCTCACCACGAAGGAAGAACGGCGCGGCGACTATCGCGTCGGCGGGCTGGGGTCGGGTGTCAGTGATGCTCATGACAGGCCTCGCACATACGCGTCGACGGTGCCGGCACAGCCGATCTTGTCATCGCCGCCCTTGAGGTCGGCGTAGCGGGCGATGTTGTCGCGCACTGTGGGTCCTTTCTGACCGCACCTGCAGGGATCCAGATCGAGAGAGATCCTGTCGCCGGTGATGATTCCGCCCCAGCGCCCGTCGAGCGAAAGGTCGAAGAATCCGGCGCGGCCTTCTGTCTCACCGTTCTCGTGCGGCAGCAGTGTCTCGCCCGCCTCGTCGAGAACGAACGGGACGATCCACGGCGGCAGGTGGTAGCGGTTGCCCTGCTGGCACTTGGGCATGCCGGAGTTGAGCTCCTGCATCGAGTAGTTCTGGAAGTTCCGGCTGGCCGGAATGTTGAACGTCTCGTGGACGAACTCCTGGTAGTCCGGCGGCAGCTGTGCGCGCTTGAGTCCGCCGCCGACGTAGAGGCAGTTGTCGGGGTGGAAGTCCTTCGCCGAGTAGCCCAGGTCCCGCACGATCCTGGCTGCCTGGTACAGCGAGTTCCACATGCCGGCGATGTAGAGCTTCTCGTCGCGGTACCTGACGAGCGCCTCGGCCGCCGTGATCATCGCCTTGTCGAGGGCCTCCTGCCGCTGCCTGGAGGTCTCCTCGAAGCCGGCCAGCTCGTCGGGCAGCGCCGTGCCGTCCGCGATCTTCTTGCGGAGCACGACCATCCTGGTCAGCGACCCGACCGTGATCGGTGGGATCGGCAGGCTGAAACGCTCCCTGGCGGGATCGCTGAACGCCGCCTGCTGGGCCTGGGCGATGACCAGGTTCTTCGGGACGGCGGCGGTCGCTCCCACGCCGATCATCCGTCGGTCCCGGGCCGGCTTCACTCCCGAGCCCCAGGAGAAGACGTTGACCGTGTCGATGCGAGACCAGGCCATGTCCTGCTCCGACGCGAGCAGCATCGCCGACTTGCCTGTCGTGCCGCTGGAGCAGGAGACGTAGTGACCCGCGGCCGCCAGACGTTCGATCCAGTCGTCGATGCCGTCG
>NZ_JBFLUG010000262.1:0-4869 GCF_041008525.1 Parafrankia sp. FMc2
CCGCCCCCCGGCCGGCCCCACCGTCGGCGGCACCGACCAGGGTACCCCAGGACCGGGCGCCGGCCGCGGCCAGCGCCCGGTCCTGATCACGCAGGGCGCTGCGGGCCGCCGGCTGCGCCCGCCGGTAGGTGTGGAAGTGCCCCGGGTGGTAGAGGTGGGAGCGGCGGCCGCCGGCGTCCAGTGCCGGCCCGACGAGGATCAGCGTGTGCTTCCACAGCCGGTGCTCGCGGACGGTGTCGGCCAGCGTGTCCACGGTGGCGCGCACGATCAGCTCCTCCGGCCAGCTGACCTGGTAGGCGATCACACATGGGGTGTCCGGCGGGTAGCCGCCGGCGAGCAGCTCCTCGCGGAGCTGCGGGGACCGGGCGGCGGACAGGAACAGCGCCATCGTCGTGCCGTGCCTGGCCAGGTCACGGACCTCCTCCCCGGGCGGCATCGGTGTCTTCCCGCCACCGAGACGGGTCAGGATGACCGACTGGGCGATCTCCGGCACGGTCAGCTCCCGGCCGATCGCCGCGGCCAGCGCGGTGAAACTACTGACCCCGGGGACGATGTCGCAGGCCATCCCGAGCCGGTCGCAGATCTCCACCTGCTCCTGCACCGCACCCCACAGCGCCGGGTCCCCGGAGTGCACCCGGGCGACGTGCAGCCCGTCGGCGGCGGCCCGCCGGTAGATCGCCTCCACCCCTTCCAGTGGCAGCGCCGCCGAGTCGACGAGGTCCGCCCCGGCCCGGGCGTACCGCAGCACCTGTGGATGGACCAGCGACGACGCCCAGATCACGATGTCGGCGGCGCCGATCACCGCCGCGCCGCGGACCGTGATCAGATCCGCGGCGCCGGGCCCGGCGCCGACGAAACTGACCCGCCCGGTCACCGGGCCCGCCCGGGCCACCGCGGCCGGTGGGTCGCCAGCACCGTGGACAGGTAGGGGCCGGTCGCGTCGACGTCAAGGTCGCCGGCCGGGCGGATGTCCTGCTCGGGCAGGCCGAGGGCCGCCCCGTAGACGGCGTGCCCGGCCGGGCCGTCGAGGCGCCCCGCGGTCGCGAGGACCGCGCGCAGCGCCGGCAACGCCCGCCCGCCCTTGTACGCGACGACCGTGTCGAACGTGTCGACGGCCGCCTGGTAGGCCGGCACCCCGGCGGTCAGCGGCAACAACGCGACCGTCTCCGTGCCGTGCGCGAGGACCGTCCCGGAGCGGGCGGCCAGGTCCTGCATCGCGGTGATCCCCGGCACCGTGTCCAGGACCAGGTCGGGGACGAGCGTGGTCACGGCCGCGGCGAGCGCGGTGAACGTCGAGTACAGGTTCGGGTCGCCGATGGTCGCGAACGCCACCGTCACCGCGGCCGCGGCACCCGGCCGCTGGCTGTCACCGCGGTGGTGGCTGTCGGCGTGGCCGTGGCGTAGCGCGTCGGCGACGGTGCGGGCGGGGCCCGCGTAGTCGGCGTCGCCGGTCATCCGGAACGGCAACCGCACCACCCGGTCATGATCGACATGGCTGCGGACGGTCATCTCCGCCCGGCCCGGCACCGCCGTCCCGTCCCCACCGGCGCCCGGCCCGTACGGCCCGTGGCCGTCACTGACCGGGACGAACACCACATCGGCGTCCTGTAGGACCCGCACCGCGCGGAAGGTCACCAGGTCCGGGTCTCCCGGCCCGACCCCGACCCCGACCAGCCGCGGGCTTACTGTGCCGCTCACCGCGACGCCACCTCCCGTTCTCCGTTCGCACCAGGTGTCTGCTGGCCCGCCCCCGACGGGCGGGCGGTGTGGGCGGCGGCGACCAGCCGGGCCGCCAGCCCCGGCACTCCCGCCCAGTGCAGGTGCAGGTAGGAGGCGTGCACCCCGCCCCGGACAAAGCCCTCCACCTGCCCGTCGTCGCGGTCCGTGCCGGGTGGCGGGTCGATCCGCCAGGCCGGTGGGTCGCCCAGCGCCGCGCGGGGGACGGTCAGCCGGGTGCGGTGGAACTCGTGGGCGTGCACCACCGTGCCCGCCGCGGCCAGCGCACTGTCGGTGGCGGCGACCGCCCGCCGGTACCCCAGGGTGAGCCGTGGGCCCATCACCGCGTCGGTGTCGAGGACACCGCACATCCGCGTGCCGTCCAGGGACCGGCCCAGGTACAGCAGCCCGGCGCATTCCCCGATCACCGGTGCGCCGCGGGCGGCGAGGGCGGCGACGGCGGCGCGCAGCCGGGTGTTGGCGCCGAGGGCGGCGGCGTGCTCCTCGGGGAAACCGCCGCCGACGACGAGGGCGTCCGTGCCCGGAGGCAGGGTCTCGTCACGCAACGGGTCCACGGTGAGGACGTCGGCGCCGGCGGCGGTGAGCAGTTCCGCATGCTCGGCGTAGCCGAACGTGAACGCCGGCCCGCCGGCCACCGCCACCCGCACCGGCCGCCCCCGCCCCGGTGCCCGTGCCCGTGCCGGTGCCGGTGCGCCGGTGTGGCCGGCGGCCGCGGTGGGATCCGCCGCGGTGGGATCCCACGGGTCGGTGGCCAGCGGCGGGGCGGTCGCGGCCAGGCGCAGCAGCCCGTCCAGGTCGACCGCGGCGGCGGCGAGCACGCCGAGGCGGTCCACCGCGGCCCGGGCCGCGGCCGACCGTTCCGCCGCCGGGACCAGGCCCAGGTGCCGTGACGGGGTGTGCACCGTGTCGTCGCGGGGCAGCGCCCCGAACACCGCCACGCCGACGTCGGCCAGCGCCTCGGTGAGAATCCGCCGGTGCCGCGGTGACCCGACCCGGTTGAGGATCACCCCCGCCAGCCGCACCCGCGGGTCGAACCGGGCGAACCCGGCGACGAGGGCGGCCACGGACCGGCCCAGGCCCGACCCGTCGACGACGAGCAGCACCGGTGCGTCGAGCAGCCGTGCCACCGCCGCCGTCGACCCGTGGTCGGGCTCCTCGCCCGGGCGGGGGGTGGCGACCCCGTCGAACAGGCCCATCACCCCTTCGATGACCGCGACGTGCGCGCCGGCGGCGCCGTGCGCGAACAGCGGCGCGATGCGCCCCGCCCCGCACAGCACCATGTCCAGGTTGCGGCCGGGACGCCCGGTGGCCAGCGCATGGTAGGTCGGGTCGATGTAGTCCGGGCCGACCTTGTGCGGCGAGACCCGCAGCCCCCGCGCCGCCAACGCCGCCATCACCCCGGTCGCCACCGTCGTCTTCCCCGACCCGCTGCCCGGCGCGGCGATCACCAGCCGGGGGATGTCCAGCGGGCTCACCGGGTCACCATTCGATACCCCGCTGGCCCTTCTGCCCGACGTCCATCGGATGTTTCACCTTCGTCATCTCGGTGACGAGGTCGGCGGCGTCGAGGAGCGCCGCCGGCGCCTCCCGGCCGGTGATCACCACATGCTGGTGGCCGGGGCGGGCGGCGAGAACGGCGAGGACCTCGTCGAGGTCGATCCAGCCCCAACGCAGCGGGTACGTCAGCTCGTCGAGGACGTACAGCTGGTAGGTCTGCGCGGCCAGGTCACGGGCGATCTGCGCCCAGCCTTCCGCCGCCGCGCCCGCCGGGTCCTCCGCCAGCTCCAGGCGGCGCTGCACCCAGCTCCACCCCGACCCCATCTTGTGCCAGGTGACCGTCCCGCCGTGGCCGGTGTCAGCGAGCGCCCGCAGCGCCTTCTCCTCCCCGATGCGCCACTTCGCCGACTTGACGAACTGGAACACCCCGACCGGCCAGCCCTGCGCCCAGCCGCGCAACGCCAGCCCGAACGCGGCGGTCGACTTCCCCTTCCCCGTCCCGGTGTGCACGATCAGCAGCGGACGGTCGCGGCGCTGCCGCGTCGTCAGCCCGTCGTCGGGGACCTGCTCCGGCTGCCCCTGCGGCGCCATCAGGCCACCCACCCCGCCGCGCCGCCCACGCCCGCACCGGCGGCGCCGGGGGCGTGCAGCGCGTCCAGGCCGACGACGGACGCCCCGAGGGCGACAGCGAGCCGGCCCGCGAGACCCAGGCGCACCGGGCCGGTCTCGCAGTCGACCACCACACTGGTCAGCCCCGCCCGCCGCGGCGCCGTGCCGGGCGGGCGGCCCGTCCGGGTCGCGACCCCGCCGGCGCCGCGGACCAGTGCCCGCGCCGCCCCCTGCGGATCCGGCCCGGCGGTGGCCCGCCCGTCGGTGACGAGCACCAGCAGGGGACGCCTGTGCGGATCACGGCGGGCCTCGGCGCGCAGCACCCCCGCCGCGGCGTCCAACCCGGCCGCGATCGGGGTCCGCCCGCCGGTCGCCAGCCCCGCCAGGTACCGGGCCCCCACCTCCACACTGGACGTCGGTGCCAGTACCACCTGCGCCCCCGCCCCCCGGAACGTGATCATGCCGATGCGGTCGCGGCGCTGGTAGGCGTCGACGAGCAGGGACATCACCGCGGTCGCGACGTGCCGCAGCCGGGTGCGGGCCGCCATCGACCCGCTGGCATCGACGACGAACAGCACCAGGTTCCCCTCCCGGCCGCGGCGGTGCGGCCCGCGGCGGTCCGCCGGTGTCAGGACCAGTCCCGGGCCGGTGCGCCCGCGGAGCCGCTGGTGCGGCGCGGCGGCGCGCAGCGTCGCGGGCAGGTGCAGCCCGGGGGCGTCGGCCCCGGCGCCGGTCACCGCGCCGCGGGGCCCACCGGCCGCCGAACGGCGGCCCGCCGCCCCGGCGCCGACGCCGGCGACCTGCAGCAGCCGCGGCCGAAACGGCGCCCCGGCCGCACCGACCGTGCCCGTGGCAGCCCCCTGCCCGGGTCCGGGTTCCCGCCCCGGCCGGGGCGGGTGCGGCGGGACAGCAGGTCGCCCGCCCCCGCCCCGGCACTGGTTCCCGTGACGCCACGGTCCGCAAGCGCGCCGGGGGGCAGGCCACCGGCCGGCGGGGACGCCGCACCACCCGCCGAGGCCTGCCCCC